>CAYVVI010000025.1:0-16695 GCA_964455265.1 uncultured Flavobacteriales bacterium
GGAATATACACCGTGTGAGGGTCTAATTTTTCGAGCATCGATTGAATGGCAATTTCAACCAATTCATCCTTATTAATGCTGTCAACATATTTGCGGTCTATTTCTTCAAGAATTCTATCTATTTTCATTAACCCTTGCTGCGTAGATTGCTGAAAAGGATTTTTCAAAAACACGGGCGCCTTTTGTTGTAAGCCAAAGAAATATCCTAATGCCAATGTAAACATTAGCAAAACAGGAAAAAATAAACGAAAATAGTTCGGCTTTTGGCTCATTTATATATGTTCAATTTGGACAATTTTTACTCCTGCTTTTTCTAAAAATTCAATGCCTGATGTGTCTTTGTATTTGTCAACATAAACCAGGCGTTTTATGCCAGATTGATGTATCAGCTTGCTACACTCTTTACAAGGGGAAAGCGTAAGGTACAATGTAGCGCCATGACAGCCAGCGCCAGAGGTTCCTGCAATTTTAGTAATGGCATTGGCTTCTGCATGTAACACATACCACTTGGTGTATCCTTCTTCGTCTTCACACGGATTTTCAAAGCCAGAAGGAGTGCCATTGTAACCGTCAGAAATAATCATACGGTCTTTTACAATTAATGCGCCTACTTGCTTGCGTTGGCAATGAGAAAGTTTAGCCCATTCTTGAGCCATTCTAAGATACGCACGGTCGTATTTTTCTTGTTTTTCGGGAGATGTCATAACTAAAAACAGCTTCGAAGGTACGAAATATACAACGAACTTTAATTAATGGATTTTTATATTTTCTATCCCGCTATATCTTCGCTTTGAACTTCAACAAAATTATCTTCAACATCTTTTAGGTTAAGATATTTTTTTGCCAAATAAAAAAGTATCGTTCCAGCTACTACAGCAATGTTTAAATCATATAAAACAGTGAGAACTGTAGTTACTAAAACGATAACCATTTGAAAGTTTCTTTTTTTATTTTTCATCCATTTTCTTTTAAGATATGCGTTTATAAAATCTCTGTCTATCACGTCTAAACCAGCTTTAAGCAAAACACCAACAAAAACTGCTGATGTAATTAGCATTATTAGCTTGCTAAAAACCAAAAACCCAACTAAAGCAAACAAACCAACAAACACGCCTGATAATCTAGTTTGTGCGCCTTCTTTAATTAACAACACCGAACGAATAGTAGCTTGTGCCCCGGGAATACCTTGAAAAAAAGATGTTACACCATTTGCTAAACCTTGTGCCATTAATTCTTTGTTTGGTTTAGTTTTTTGCTTTGTCATTTTATCAATAATTAAGCTTGTAAGAAGCGAATCTAAGTATGCCAACAAACACAGTTGTAGCGCTATTGGCGTAGCTTTTTTTAGTGTTTCGAAATGAAAAATTTCTTCGCTGTGAGGAAATAAATTTATGGCATAAGAAATAAACTCGCTAAAAGAATTAAAGGCGTTTTCAATTTGAACATGCTCTACGTTTAGTTGTAATGATGATGTTACTAAAGTGACCAAAGTTATTGCAACAAACATAGACGGAACAAACCTTCTAACGCTATCTGGCAGTTTAATAAGTTTTAAAAAATAAGGCAGCAAATAAATAATGGCTAACGTACTTAGTACAATAAAAATATTAGCAGTGAATTCTCCTTCCAATGGTTTTTGATTGCTCAATCCGAAGAGTTTTTTAAGTTGATCATACCAAATTAAAACCCCAATTCCATTCATGAAGCCCAATACTACAACTTGTGGTACGAATTGAATATACTTTCCAAGTTTTAAAGCGCCTGCAATTACAATAAATAGTGAAGCCATCAATAAAACTAACGTGATAAATTCATTCGCCAACGCAGACCCTGCGCCAAAGTTGTCGTATGCTTTAGCGACTAATACGGCAGTAACAGCTGTCATGGGCGCTGTAGGCCCTGATGCCTGTACTTTGGTTCCTCCAAACAAAGAAGTGATAATGGGTATAACTGCTGCGCCTATCATGCCTGCAAAAGCGCCTCTGCCAGACATAATGCCAAACGCTGCTCCTAAACTCAATGCGGCAAAACTCACCGTTAAACCAGCCAATATGTCTTGTATAAAATTTTTCTTCATGATTTAAATTTCTAATAGTAACTTACTGATGTGTGGAACAAAAAATGAAAAGGTTAACAGAATGACCGATATTGTAATAAAGACAATAGCCATGGCTATAGGAACGTTTGTTTTTTCTTGGCTTGCTTTTTTCCTAAATCCCGCTTTAATTATTGGAAGTATGTAGAAAAAATTTATGATGCTTCCTATCAATAAATAAGCCGCAGATGTGTAATTTCCCAAGTGAATTTCTTCTAATAACATGGTGTCTTTACTATAATATCCTGCCAAAAAAGGGAAGCCCGTTATTGACAAGCCACAAATAGCAATAAACACAACTACAGGCCTTACGCTTGGCGCAATTTCACCCACTCTTCTTGTGTTTAAACTCCCGTGAATGGTGTTGAAATACCCTGCCGCATAAAACAAACCTGATTTTGCAATAGAATGCGTTAAAATGTGAAGTGTAGCACCCAAAAGAGCAATCGGGGTTCCTATTAATACGCCAATTAAAATATACATCAACTGCCCAACGGTAGAATACGAAAATCGCTCTTTTAAATCGTTGGTTTTATACGCACGCCAAGCAGTTAAAATCGCAGTAAATCCGCAAATATGAATAAGAATTCCTCCTGTAAATAAACTGCTGGTAAGATGATTTACATAATCTAATCCAAAAATGTAAACAGCTAATTTAATTATTGCCATTGATGCTGATTTTACAGCCGCTACTGAGTGAATTAACGCGCTAATGGGCGCAGGGGCTCTGTTAAGTGTGGGCAACCAAGTGTGAAATGGAAAAATGGAATTTTGAGAAAATCCAATTAAAAACATTGCCAGCAAAGCAAATCCAACATATTCGTTTAGTTGCAATTCTCCAAACGTTGTGCTTGTTGAAAACGAAATGCTTCCTAAATAGTTTTGTGTAATAAACATCGCTGGTAAAACCAATAAAAAAGGAGGGATAAGTGTTTGAAGCAAATACTTTTTACCAGATGCAATGGTTTTTTCGTCTTTTCTAAGTACTAAAAGCAGATAGGTTGCTAAAATTCCCAGCACGTAAAACACAAATAGTGTAACTAAATTTTCGGCTAAAGCATTAGCAAAAACTGCCGCCAACGTAAGGTGTAAGTAAATAAAAAATGTTCGGGTTTTATTTTGAAAATTATACTTATTGTAAGAATAAGAATAAACAATCGATATGAACCACGAAATGTTTATAGTAAGCGCAAATATCCACGAATATTTGTCGCACATAAACTCCACTAAGCCATACTCAAAATGCGTATTTAGTGGTGTGTTTATAATAACTAAAAGTTGACCTGTTGCCAACAAAAAAAGCAGTGCATAATATGCTTTTCGGTGTTTTCTTTTAAGATTAATACTAATGACTCCTAAAAGCGGAATGCAAATAATTAATAATAGAAATAACATATAAAATTTAATTAAGTAAATACTGGATTAATCGCGCTTGAATGCGAAAAACAGATAGTTAGTAACTATCAAAAAATAGTATTTAGCTTAAAAACGCCTTCCAAGAATGAAGAAGGTCGTAGATGGGCAAACAACAAGCGTGACGATAGTTTAGCTTTGTTGAACGCTTAAAGATTATTTCAAAATAATTATGAGTAGCAGATTGACTTATTCCGAAAACGCATTTAAACGATTCGTCATTATTTTCGGTGTTTTCGCGCTCTTCTTTTTCGGTATTTTCTGTGGGTGAAACAGGAATATTTTCTGGTAAAACGCCCTTGCTTTTGTCGTCATCAATAGTACTGAATAAAGACGGTTCGTTTTTGTTGGTTGAAGAAAAATCAAAACCATTCACCCCAAAAGTATTGAGCGAGGTAAAAATCAGCAGTAGTGATAAAATATATGATGGCTTAATTTTCAATCAACATCAAATTGATACTACAAAGGTATGGTTAAAATAATCTATCAAAATAAAAAAGCCCTGTGATTTTTTACAGAGCTTTCTTAGTACCAAAGGTGGGACTCGAACCCACACACCGTGAGATACACGATTTTGAGTCGTGCGCGTCTACCAATTCCGCCACTTTGGCATGCGTTTGGGGTTGCGAAAATAATGGTTTTTTTCATTATTCATGCAAAATCCCTTCTTGTATTTTATTCTACCAGTTTAAATTCTAGTAATAAATACACAATAAAGTAGGCCAAAATACCAGCTCCAAAAATCGCAGTAAGCGCCCAAATAATGCGCACTACACTTACGTCCATGTTTAGCTTTCCGGCAGCCCAAGCACATACGCCCAAAATCTTTTTATCTATCATAAAGCAGTTATTTAACCGCAAAATTATATGTAATTGGTTTAATTCTAATACATTTTGTTTGTTAGCTTGATGTTTTTGGCTAAATTTGCCGTCCCAAAACCCCACCATGGTAGAGAAAAAAGTAAAAATATTTGCTGGTTCGGCTTCGCAACATCTAGCTGAACAAATTGCTAAAAGTTACGGAATGCCTCTTGGTAAAAGCACTCTACAACGCTTTAGTGATGGCGAAATTCAAGTTTCTTTTGAAGAAACCGTAAGGGGCTGTGAGGTGTTTTTAATTCAATCTACCATTCCTCCTACCGATAATATTTTTGAACTTTTACTAATGGCCGATGCTGCCAAGCGTGCCTCTGCTAAAAAAGTAATTGCTGTAATCCCCTATTTTGGATTCGCGCGACAAGACCGTAAAGACCAGCCCCGTGTTGCCATTGGCGCAAAACTTATGGCCAACTTGCTGCACGCAGCGGGTGTGGATAGAGTGTTAACTATGGATTTACACGCAGATCAAATTCAAGGATTTTTTGAAATGCCCGTTGACCACTTGTTTGCCTCTACCTTGTTTTTACCCTACATCCAAAAACATTTAGACACATCTAATTTAGTAATGGCTGCTCCTGATACAGGAGGAACTAAGCGCGCCAACTCCTATGCTAAACACTTAAATACCGACTTGGCTATTTGTTACAAGCAACGCAAAAAAGCCAACGAAATTGCTTCAATGACAGTTATTGGTGAAGTTGCAGGAAAAGATGTAATCATCATTGACGATATGTGCGACACAGCAGGCACACTTACCAAAGCTGCCGAAATGTATATGCAAGCAGGCGCTTTGTCTGTTAGAGCAATGTGTACACATGCTGTGCTTTCTGGTCCCGCTTATGAGCGCATAGAAAACTCAGTATTAGAAGAATTAATTGTAACCGATACCATTCCGATGTCAAAAACATCTGGAAAAATTAAAACCATAAGTATAGCCGATTTATTTGCAGATGTGATGAGAAAAGCCATAAGCGATGAATCCATAAGCGAACACTTTATTGTAGCGTAACTAACAAACAAAAAATAAATCAAAATGAAACAAGTATCATTGAGCGGTTCGCCAAGAGCGAGCGTAGGGAAAACAGATGCTGCAGAACTAAGAAGAGCAAAACGAGTGCCTGCCGTGCTTTACGGAAACGGAACTCAAACGCACTTCTCTATGGCTTATATCGACATTGAAAGAATTGTGTTTTCTTCTAATGTGTATGAAGTGTTGTTAACTGTTGACGGTAAAAAAACATCTGCAATTATTCAAGAAGTACAACTAGACCCTGTGTCTGACAAACTAGTACACGTTGACTTTCTAGAGTTAGTAGATGGCAAACCAGTTAAGGTAAAATTACCAGTTAAATTAGTAGGTACATCAAGAGGCGTAAGAGCTGGTGGTAAATTATCTCAAGTGTTTAGAAAGCTAACGGTTGTTGGTGAGAAAAAACATTTGCCAGAAGCTATCGAAATAAACATCGAGAATTTAAAAATTGGACAAGATGTTCGCGTTAGAGATATCAAAGCTCCTAATCTTAAATTTTTAGATCCTGCTGCTGCTGTGGTGGTTTCTGTTAAAGCTGCTAGAGGTGTTGTTGCTGGTGCTGACGAAGATCCAGTTGAAGAAGCTGCTCCTGCTGCTGCAGAGGAAGCTGCAAATTAATTTCTGAATGAAGTTTCTAATTGTAGGATTAGGAAACATCGGTAGCGAGTATGAAAATACCCGTCACAACATAGGTTTTAAAATACTGGATGCTTATGCTAAAGCATCCAGTATTTTTTTTTCTACCAATAGGTATGGTGATGTAGTCGAAGTAAAAATAAAAGGCAAAACACTCATTTTGCTAAAGCCATCTACCTACATGAATTTAAGCGGTAAAGCTGTAAACTACTGGATGCAGCAAGAAAAAATTTCTGTTGAAAATGTTCTCATCATTACAGATGATTTGGCATTGCCTTTTGGTACTATTCGTTTAAAAGGAAAAGGCAGCGATGGCGGACACAATGGGTTAAAAAGTATTCAAGAACATTTGCTAACTACCAACTATGCCCGCTTACGCTTTGGTATTGGCGCAGAATTTGGCAAAGGCCATCAAGTAAATTATGTGCTGGGGCAATGGAACGAAGAAGAGCTAAAAACCTTAGATGAACGCATTGAACAAGCTACAAAAGTCATCACTTCTTTTTGCACTACTGGCTTAAACAATACGATGAGTGCGTTTAATGGGAAGTAGCGGTTTTTGTGTGTTAGCGTGTTTGGGTCTTATTTTTGTTTTTCAAACTTTTTTGTTTTTACATTAGTTCCCCAATCTTCCTGCAAATCAGTGTTTAGCTTTATAACTTTTATTTTAGCGTTGGAATTGTTAAATGCCGCGAGCTCCCACTCTGCAATTTTCTTGTTTAATTTCCCTGCCCATTTTGCATAGTAAATTGTAACATAAAAGTCGTAATTATTTTCATTAGTTTCTTCGCTTATTAAATTAAACATTTTTAGTTCTGTATCCAGATTTAAAGTATCAATAACCGGATAAAATGTTTCTTTATTTAGCTGAGCTATTATATCTTCTGCTCTACCCGAACAAGAGTTTGTGTCTTTAGAAATAACCCCTAACAATTCTTTATTTGAGTTGTAAATTCTAACTGATGGAATGCTTGTTTTTTTGCCAACCGCTCCAAATGATTCAAGAGAATTTACAACATACGTGTCTTCTGTTTGAAGGCCAATTTTTTCCGTGTATTTTAAAATGGACTCTTTAGTTTCGGGCTTTGGTTTTTTTACACCAGCAACTGTTCTTAAAATGAAGTTACAAGAAGACATTAAAACGATTGTCAGAATTATTGTAATAATTTTCGAGGGTTCTTTTATCATATTGCTAAGGTAAAAAAAGCAGCGAGAATAATATTCTCGCTGCTAAAAAATTACTTCACTGCTTTTGCTAATTCAATTATAACAGATCCATTTGGATTTCTGTCGTAATTTATTTCATACTCTCCTGCCTTTAGAACAAGCTCCTTATAGCCAAGTCTTGAGGAAATCTCTCTAGGTAGGGCATAATTTTCTCCAGATTCTGAATAGAAAACATTTTCCCCTTTAACAACATGGTCGTTTAGTAAAAAATCAACAACGATGTATTTTTTTCCATTATAATTCCCTACCTCAAAGCCAACTTTTGAAGCCCTGTCTCTCTTTGTTGGATTACTTGATCCACCATTGCTCCCTCCACTGACAAATCCAAAATCAACATCAAATTCTATTGTACAATCACAAAGCCAAGTTCCTTTTAGACAGTCAAATTTTGGCCTAGCAATATCACATTTAATTGTAAATCCCACTTCTGGGTTTACTTTTTTGTCTGATGTTTCAATTGAAAGTTTATCATATGACAACTTTTCAATCTGTTGGCTTTCTTTACTACAAGCAATAATACCCACAGTTAATAAGGCTGCTGCGGACAGCACATAGATTACTCTTTTCATGATTTTTTGTTTTTTGAATTGGTTAATAATTAAATGTTTGTTTTTTGTCTTAATGTTTTTTCGCGAAAGAATTTAGACAGCACAATAATATGTTTTTTAGCATATATGCTATAATTTAATTATTAACAAAAGGTGAGGTTTGTTATGTTTGAATTTCAGAGATCCTAAAATATTACAAGCATTTGGCACCCATCTAAAATTGTTGAGAACTCAAAAAGGAGTTACCCAAGAAGAGTTGGCTTATAGTTCTGGAATAAGTTTGTCTCAAATAGCTAGAATTGAAACTGGTAGAATTAATCCAACCCTTTGTACTATTGTGGAAATTGCCCGATTTTTAAAAATTCCACCATCGGAATTGATGGAATTTGACCTCACCAAACATTAAAAAACTTTCAACTTTTAACTTTACAACTTTCAACTACTTATCCAACACCTTCGGAATTTTAAAATAATCGGAGTTTTTGTCGGGAGCGTTTTTAAGAGCTTCTTGTTGGCTAATGGTTTCTTCCGCCACATCATCGCGCAACACGTTTACTTCATCAGAAATATGAATAAGGGGCTCAACACCAGTGGTGTCTATTTCGTTGAGTTTTTCTACATAACTCAAAATTTTGCTCAGGTCTTTTTTTATCGCTTCTTTTTCAGAATCGTTAAACTCTAAGCGCGCTAAATTGGCTAATTTATCTATGGTAGCGTTATCTATGTGGGTCATGCTTGTCTATTTTTGAATCGATGATTTCAAATGCTTCGTTGCACAAATTTACAACATCTTCTCGAGAATTTCCTTTGGCGTAAATGGGTTTGTGTACAATTACCTTCGCTGTACCTGGTTTGCCTCTTCTAAAATAATCGGTATGGTCCGAAAATAATTTCCAATTATTTACAAACGTAATGGGCACTACAGGCACTTGTTGCTCTGCTGCTAAACGAAATGCACCACTCTTAAACCTTCCCATTTGCGGTGCCCCTATAGGCATGGTGCCTTCTGGAAAAATAATGATGCTGACGTTTTCTTTCAATTTAATAGCTGCCTCATTCAACGCTTTTTGCGCTTGCTTCATGTTCATTCGGTTTACGGGGATATCCGTTTTACCAAATACATAACTTAAAAATGGCCAGCTTAATAATTCTGATTTACCCATAAACACAAAGTTTCCGGGCACAATGCCAAACATTAAAATAATGTCTAAATACGAAGCGTGGTTGCTTACAACAATATATCCAGAGTTGTTTGGAAAATTTTCTTTGCCTTCAATTTTTAACGGAACACCCACAAAAAACTGTATCAGTTTAGACCACACACGTTTTAGTTTTAATCCATTTTCTAAAGGTTTTGTAGTGTTATACGCCACCAAAAAAAATGGAAAAAACAAAATAGCGAGTAGGTAAAATACTGCTCCAAAATAGAGTTTATACAATAACCTAGGAAGTGCAAAAACGTAAATTCGCATGGGAGTGCAAAGATAAGTTTTAGCTTAACTTTTTATCGTTCAAAAAGTTATTTTATAGTTAAATGTTTCGTTTCAAAACCATCAACTATACTTCACAAACCTTAAACTTTTTGTAAGTTTACAGCAAATTTAACGCACATGCCACGCATACTTACAGGAGTACAAAGCACAGGGGTTCCGCATTTAGGAAATATTTTAGGTGCCATGATGCCTGCCATTGCCATGAGTAATGAAGCAGAAAACGAAGCGTTTTTATTTATTGCCAATCTGCACACGTTAACACAAATTAAAGATGCGGAGGTATTAAGAAAAAATACTTACGCCACAGCAGCTGCTTGGCTGGCACTAGGTTTCGATTACAAAAAAAATGTGTTCTATCGCCAAAGCGATGTGCCTGAATGTGCCGAGTTGGCTTGGTATTTAAGCTGTTTTTATCCGTATCAACGATTAACGCTAGCGCATTCTTTTAAAGATAAATCTGACCGTTTAGAAGACGTAAATGCAGGGTTGTTTTCGTACCCCATGCTAATGGCTGCCGATATTTTATTGTACGATGCAGACTACGTGCCTGTAGGTAAAGACCAATTGCAACATCTAGAAATGACACGCGATGTGGCTTCACGCTTCAATCATAAAATGGGTGAAGTATTTGTGTTGCCCAAAGAAAAAATTGAAGAAAACACCATGCTTATTCTTGGAACGGATGGTGAAAAAATGAGCAAATCGCGCGATAATTTTATTGATATTTTCTTGCCAGAAAAAGAACTGAAAGATGTTATCAATAAAAAAATCATAACAGACGCCACCGCTTTAGAAGACCCTAAAGACCCTAATTCTTCTACCGTGTATGCCCTGTATAAATTAGTAGCAACACCTCAGCAAACCGAAGAAATGCGCTCAAAATTATTAGCAGGTGGTTATGGTTGGGGACATGCCAAAAAAGATTTATTAGATGCCATTTTAACACGCTTTTCTAAAGAGCGAGAGCAATACACGTATTACATGAATGACATTGCTGAGTTGGATAACATTCTAAACGAAGGTGCAGAAAAAGCTCGCACCGTAGCCAAAGCAACGCTTTCGCGAGTGCGTAATGTTTGCGGCTATTAGATTCAATTACGAATTAAAAATTACTAATTACACGTTTTGGAAGGATAGATTTTAGAAGAAAGAGAAAAAACATTTGACTTTCAACCTTCAACTTTCCAACTTTCAACGCAAAGTTGTAATTATTTCCATCGATTTATTTTACATGTAAAATAAATTTCTTACCTTTGTGCTTATTATGAGCACAAGTATAGATAAAGCAATAAAGTCTAAGTTTAAGAGTGAGCAACAGCGCATGGTTGTGAATTTGCTATACACTTCAAACTGGCTAAAAAACATTCATTCTGATTTACTACAGCCGTTTGATATCACCTCACAACAATACAACATATTACGTATTTTGCGTGGTAATGGAGATTGGATGACGATGAACACCGTAAAGGAACGCATGATTGACAAATCTCCCAACACTACCCGATTGGCGGATAAATTGGTAACAAAAAAATACGTAGAGCGCAAGCGCTGTGAAGAAGACAGACGTGTGGTGTATGTTAAAATTACTGCTAAAGGCGTAAAATTAATGGCAGAAATTGATGAAAAAAGCATGAAACCATTTGAAAAAATTGCTGATAAAATTTCAAATAAAGATGCGGCTACAGTGAGCTCTATTTTAGACAAATTAAGAGGTTAAAAAAATTTATATAATTAGTTTACATAACAACTATTTAAACATAAAATATTATGAACAGAACGGTAAAACTTATTTCGTATGCTCAAGAAGTTGACATGGGTGGTTTTCCTGTAAGACAACCCCTTCCAACTCGATTGATTGACCAATTAGACCCTTTTTTATTATTGCATCATGCAGAAGTAAAATACAGCGCTGGCAGAAAGCAATCGCAAGTGGGCGTTGGCCCGCACCCGCACCGTGGTTTTTCTCCGGTGAGTTTTATTTACAAAGGGGGCGTACACCATAGAGATTCTATGGGTAACGACCATGTAGTAATGGAAGGTGGTCTGCAATGGATGAATTCTGGCAGAGGAACTATTCACAGCGAACGCCCGCCAAAAGATATGGCTGAAAATGGCGGTGTGCAAGAGTTTATTCAACTTTGGATAAATACACCTCAAAGCAAAAAAATGAACGCGCCTTCGTACCAACCATTAACTAAAGAAGATACGCCTACGTTTATTTCTGATGATAAAAAAGTAACCATTGGTGTGCAGGTTGGAGAATACAATGGTGCTAAAAGCCCTATTCAATCAGACACAGAGGTAATTGCTTTGCGTGCCGATTTTCAAAAAGATGGTGTGTTCACGTTTGAAATAGAAAAAAAATTCAACGTGTTTGCATACGTTTTAAACGGAAAAATCAACGTGGAAAATCATGGTTTGGTAGAAGATAAAAACTTAATCATCTTTAATCAAGATGGCGATACGTTTACAATTTCTGCTAAAGAAAATGCGCAAGTATTGGTGTTGGCAGGTGTTCCGCTTAACGAACCGCTTGAAACGTATGGGCCATTTGTAATGAACACCACTACAGAAATTATGGAAGCCATTCGCGATTATCAAATGGGTAAAATGGGCGTTTTAATTGAAGAATTTAATTAAAACTTGTTTGCAAATTATTTGTTAATTAATGCTAAACACCCTTAAACCCCTCATTAAACCTATACCTTTGACACCATGAAGTGGCTCATCACATTTATTGCTTTAATTCTTTTTACTGAAATTTATTCGTTTATAGGCGCTAAACATTTAGCTTCTGGAAGCAAGTACGGATATTGGTTTTACATCGCTTATGCCATTTCTTTGCTGTTGCTTATAAGTTTTTTTGTAGCGATGTTTTACAACTTTTCGCAAAGAAATTATGTAAGCACACCGCTTAAAAATTTCTTTTTTGGATTTGTGTTTTCGCTTTTTATAGCCAAGCTGGTGTTTGCTTCATTCATGTTTTTTGGCGATGTAGTGCGTGGTGGATTTTGGTTAAAAGATTGGTTATTGAGTAACAAAAGTGCAGAAGGTTTTTCGCCAAGCAGAAAAAAATTCATTGCACAAATAAGTTTAGCCATTGCTTCTATTCCGTTTGCATCGTTTGTTTATGGCATTACCAAGGGCAAATACAATTTTGAAATAAAAAATATTGCACTTGCATTTAACGATTTGCCCAAAGCATTTGACGGATTAAAAATTGTGCAAATATCAGACATACACGTGGGTAGTTTTGACGACCCCGAAGAAGTTGCGCATGGTATCGAAATGGTAAACAACCTCAACCCCGATGTTATTTTATTTACAGGCGATTTAGTAAATAATCGCGCAAAAGAAATGGCTTCCTACGTTCATCTGTTTGCTAAATTAAAAGCAAAACATGGAAAATTTTCTGTTTTAGGAAACCATGATTATGGCGACTATGTGCCTTTTGGTAGTGGTGAAGAAAAAGAAAAAAATCTAGCAGAGTTATTTTCATTTCACAAAGAAATGGGCTTTGAATTGCTGAACAATGAAAACAGAAAACTTGAAATAGACGGCCAATCCATTGTAATTGCAGGAGTAGAAAATTGGGGATTACCTCCGTTTCCACAATATGGCGACATACACAAAACGTTTGAAAATATAACAGAAGAAGATTTTGTAGTGCTCATGTCGCACGACCCAAGCCATTGGGATGCAGAAGTAATTCCTCATAAAAAACACGTACACTTAACACTTAGTGGACATACGCACGGCATGCAGTTTGGAGTAGATATACCTGGTATTAAGTGGAGTCCTGTAAAATATAGATACCCACGCTGGTCGGGTTTATACACAGAAAACAATCAGCATTTATATGTAAACAAAGGATTTGGATTTATTGGTTTTCCTGGAAGAGTAGGCATGTGGCCAGAAATAACACAATTTGAATTGCGCCATACGGCTTGAGAATGAGATCGGAGAAGTTAGGTACAGATAGTATTGGAAGTTTATTGTTTAAACAGGCGCTCCCCGCATCAATGGGGTTTATGGCAATGTCTGTTTACATGTTGGTAGATACTATTTTTGTAGGAAAATATGTGGGGTTTGTAGGTATTGGCGCAGTAGCCGTTGTAATGCCCATTACCTTTTTAATTTCATCCATTGGTATGGGAATTGGCATTGGGGGCGCATCCATAGTGTCTCGTGCATTAGGCGATAAAAACTACGCCAAGGCCTTTCGTTCTTTCGGAAATCAAATTAGTTTAACGTTACTACTTTCAGCTATAATTTTTGTGTTAGGGCTTATTTTCTCCGAAGAAATTTTGCGCTTATTTGGTGCTAAAGGTGATATTTTACCCTATGCCAAAAGATATTTTAACATCATACTCCCAGGCATTCCCTTTTTAGCTTGGGCTATGATGAGCAACAACAACTTGCGTGCTGAAGGGCGCGCAAAAATGGCTATGTTGGTGCTGTTGGTGTCTTCAATTATGAATGTAATTTTAGATTATATTTTCATAGTAATTTATGATTTTGGAATAGAAGGCGCAGCGTGGGCTACTACCATTAGTTATGTATGCGCAGCTATGGTTTCCATCGTGTATTTTGGTTCAGGAAAATCGGAGTTAAAAATCACAAAATTAGACTTGCGCTTTGATAATACAGTGCTTAGAGAAATCTCTTCTATTGGCGGTGTTACCATACTTAGGCAAGGCAGCATCTCGCTATTAGCTATTGTGCTCAACTATAATTTATTTAAATACGGAACCATAGACGGGATTGGTGGGGAGCAAGCTATTTCATCTTACGGTATTGTAAACCGTATGGCTATGTTTGTGTTTTTTCCAATTATTGGCATAACACAAGGGTTTATGCCTATTGCGGGCTATAATTATGGCGCTCAAAATTTTACGAGAGTAAAAGAAACCATTCGAACATCCATTATTTGGGGAGGAGCTATAGCTTCTATTATTTGTATTTTGTTGTTGTCGTTTTCCGAGTCGGTGGTGTTGCTCTTTACCAATGATGAAACCCTACTCAAAGAAACCCCAAAAGCTATTTTTTGGATATTTTTAGCTTCGCCACTTATCATTGTGCAAATATTAAGCTCTACGTATTATCAAGCCATCGGCAAAGCACTGCCTGCGCTTATGCTCACCCTTACAAAACAATTTTTCTTCTTGGTGCCGTTCGTGTTGTTGTTGCCGTTCGTGATGGGGTTAAATGGACTGTGGGTTGCGTTTACTTTGTCTGATGTGCTTTCTGGAGGGGTGTGTGGATTTTATTTATGGAAAGCGACTAAAAAGCTAAAGCATCAAAACAGCAACGATTTAATTATAAATGCCGATATTCGTAATCCTTAAATGAAATTTTTTATTACATATTTTCTTAGTGTTTTTCTTGCGTTTGGGGTATTTGCATCTGAAGAAAAATCTACAATTAACGGGCGTGTTGTTGATGAAAACGGCACTGGCGTACCCTATGCTTCTGTAGCCCTTCTAACAACCAAAGACTCAACCATTGTAACGGGAACAGCCACAGATGATGATGGTGGATTCAGTTTAAGCGCCAATGAAAACAGCTATCTATTACGCATTACATTTTTGTCTTATAACGAAAAATGGGTAGCCATTTCGCTAAATAACAAAACACTTGATTTAGGGAATATTGTTTTGTCTCCTTCTTCAGACATTTTAGAAGCTGTTGTTGTTGAAGCAGAGCGCAGCCAAATGGAATTGAAATTAGATAAACGCGTGTTTAATGTTGGTAAAGATTTGGCCAATCTTGGCGGAACAGCTTCAGATGTGTTGGATAATATTCCCTCAATAACCATTGATTCTGATGGAAATGTTAGTTTAAGAGGCAGCCAAAATGTGCGTATTTTAATCGATGGGAAACCATCGGGTTTAATCGGCAGCGACCCAGCCAATGCCCTAAAGATGATACAAGGAGATATGATTGAGAAAGTAGAAATCATCACCAATCCATCTGCACGCTACGAAGCCGAAGGCGAAGTTGGTATTATAAATATTGTCTTAAAAAAAGGTGAGCGCACAGGATTTAATGGCTCTGTGTCTGTAACGGGCGGAATACCCCAAAATCTTGGGGTTGGTGCAAACGTAAACTATAGAGCAAAACAAGCAAATTACTTTGCTAACTACAATATCAACAACAGATATAACCCTGGTAGAGGATATGGTTTTCAAACGTACGAAACGGCAGACACCTCTTATGTTTTTGAAATAAACAGACGCCAAACAAGGGGTGGACTTACGCAAAATATTCAGGCAGGGGCAGACTTGTATCTCAATTCAAAAAACACGCTAACAGTTTCTGGGCTATATAGAGGCGGCATCAACAACAACTTTGCAAGTGTTGTGTATTCTGATTTTAATGAATTGCGTGAGCTAACACAAACGGTAACCCGAACCGAAGATGAATTAGAAACAAAAGAAGACATTGAAGCCACTATTAATTACTCCAAACAATTTCAAAAAGAAGGCCATAAACTTACCGTTGATGCAAAATGGATTCGCAATATAGATTTAGAAAAATCCATCTTTAACGAAGACTCTGACAGCCCTTCTGTAGCAGGAATTGATCAACGTGGCTCAACAACAGAAAATGAAGAAAACTACTTGTTTCAAACAGACTATTTCTTGCCGCTTGGTAAAGACAGAAAATTTGAAGCTGGAGTTAGAAGTGCTTTTAAAACAATTGAAAACATTTTTACTGTTGAACAAAAAAATGACAACAACGTTTTTGTTCCTCTTTCTGGGTTTGATGACATCATGATTTACACAGAAAATATTCATGCTGCTTACACAATGTATGGCGACAAAATAAAAGGCATTGCCTATCAGTTGGGTTTGCGTGGCGAATTGTCTGACATTACCACAACACTTGTAAAATCTAAAGAAGTAAACCCTAGAGATTATTTTAATTTATTTCCAAGTGCGCACTTTTCTAAAGAAATAACAAACAACAACTCTCTACAGTTTAGCTATAGCCGAAGATTATCTAGGCCCAACATCAGAAATCTTTTGCCCTTTTTTACCTTCAGCGATTCTCGAAGAATATTTTCTGGAAACCCCGATTTAAACCCAGAATTTACGCACTCTTTCGAGTTAGGACATCTTAAATATTGGGAAAAAGGCTCGTTAATGTCGAGCATATATTACAGAAAAAGCAATGGTGTAATTGAGCGCATAACGTATGTAGAAGAAAATGGATTAGTGCGCGTTTTTCCAGTAAATCTTTCGTCAAAAGATGCTTATGGTATTGAGTTTAATTTAACCAAAGACCTTTCTCCTTGGTGGAAAATAACTGCCAATAGCAACTTTTTTAAAGCCATTGTAAACGGGCAATATGAAGACCAAGTATTCTATG
>CAYVVI010000026.1:0-16025 GCA_964455265.1 uncultured Flavobacteriales bacterium
CGGAATAATTCTGTCATAAATGATTGGCAAAAACGCATCACTTCATTGTCTGATTTTCCTTTAGGGTCAAAATCAGAACCACCTTTACCACCACCCATAGGCAGCGTAGTTAAAGAGTTTTTAAAGATTTGCTCAAAGCCCAAAAATTTAAGTACAGATAAATTTACCGTAGGATGGAAACGAATACCACCTTTGTAAGGTCCAATGGCAGAGTTGTACTGCACACGGTAACCACGGTTTATTTGTACTTCACCTTTATCATCAATCCACGGAACACGGAACATAATTACGCGCTCAGGTTCAACAATACGCTCCAAAATTTTGTGTTTTTTGTATTTTGGATTTTCCTCAATATAAGGAATTACCGCCTCAGCAACTTCATGCACAGCTTGAAGAAACTCTGGCTCATGACCGTTTTTGGCTTTCACTTGAGCCATAAACGCATCGATTTGTTTTTTGTACTTTGCAGACATATCTCGGTTTTAAATTTTAATCAGTGTTCGCAAATGTATAAACTTTTTATGTTGCTTATTCTAAAGGAATAAAATTTTGATAATTATCAGTTTTTCTTTCTCTAATTCTACCTTTGTAAAGTAATCGAAAAATAAAAATCATGCAGAAGAAAATTTTGTTGTTAGGGTCGGGAGAACTGGGTAAAGAATTTGTGATTGCTGCTAAGCGTTTAGGGCAACACGTTATTGCTGTAGATAGCTACAACAATGCGCCAGCCATGCAAGTAGCCGATGAACGTGAAATCATCAATATGTTAGATGGTGCTGCGTTGGATACCATCGTTGCCAAACATCAACCCGATATTATTGTGCCCGAAATTGAAGCCATCCGCACCGAGCGTTTTTACGATTACGAAGCGCAAGGCATACAAGTAGTGCCAAGTGCTAAGGCGGCAAATTTTACCATGAACCGCAAAGCCATTCGTGATTTGGCGGCTAAAGAATTGGGCGTAAAAACTGCCAATTATGCGTATGCTACCTCTTTACAAGAATTACAAGCAGCTGCCGAAAAAATTGGCTTGCCCTGTGTGGTTAAACCCTTGATGTCATCTAGCGGGAAAGGGCAATCCGTAATGAAAGACATGAGCCAAGCAGAAACCGTGTGGAACTATGCGGTGGAAGGTTCACGTGGAGATATTGTAGAAGTAATTATAGAAGAATTTATTCCGTTTCAATCGGAAATTACTTTGCTTACGGTTACACAAAAAAACGGACCAACCTTATTTTGCGCACCCATTGGTCATCGCCAAGAGCGAGGCGATTATCAAGAAAGTTGGCAACCGCATGTTGTAAGTGAAACGCAGCTAAAACAAGCACAAGACATGGCAGCAAAAGTTACCCAAGCACTGGGTGGTGCAGGCATTTGGGGTGTTGAATTTTTCTTAGGTGAAACCGAAGTGTGGTTTTCGGAATTGTCCCCTCGTCCGCACGATACGGGCATGGTAACTTTGGCCAATACACAAAACTTTAACGAGTTTGAACTCCACGCAAGAGCGGTGTTGGGTTTGCCTATTCCAGAAATTACCTTAGAACGCCATGGCGCAAGTGCAGTGGTGTTGGCTACAAAAAACTCTGATGCGCCAATTTACTCTGGTTTAGAAGAAGCAGCCAATTACAAAAATGCAGACATTAAAGTATTTGGCAAACCAACTACCCGCCCTTACAGGCGCATGGCGGTTGCCCTGGCTTACGATAAACTTGGTACAGACATCCACAGCATAAAAAACAGAGCCATTGAAATTGCTTCAAAAATAAAAGTGGATTAGTTTTTTGTTTACATTTGGTATGCAATGAGTTAACACGCATACTATGAAATTACGAAATCTATTTTCCATTTTTCTTCTTTTTTTGGTGGCAGCATCTTGCACCATTCACAAGCGCCATTTCAGCAAAGGGTATTTTATTTCGTGGAATAAAGCATACAAAAGTGAGCAACCTATCGAGCAAGAAAAACCTCATGAACACATTGTATCTAAAACAATAGATGAAGAAATTCTTGAGCAAGAAGAAATTCAGGTAGAGCAGATTATAGATTTCAAAAGTCAATATACCAATGTTGATAATGAGCAGAAATACTCTACACAAAAAGTGAACAAATCTTTTAGTTTAGAAAATACTACTGTTTTAGGAAATAGAGTAAATAAAATTAAGGTTTATACAAATGAAGAACAGAAAGTAAACTTAAATGCTTTACTAGGATTTGTTTTTGGCGTTGTCAGTTGGTTAATTATTCTAGTCAGCATGCTAGTTTTAACTTATGTAACATTTCTTCCTTTTGTTTCTGCATTTGTAGGTTTACTTTTGTCACTAGCATCTATAAAGGGCATTAAAAATACTAAAAATGATAATCCTTTAACTTCGTCTATATCACAAAACCAATCATCAATTAGCCATAAAAGGAGTAAATTTTTCATGATTTCTGGATTAATCTTAAATGGATTAATATTGTCTTTAGGAATATTTGCTGTAATTTATTTCCTCTTTTTTTGGAAAGGTATAAGTTTTAATTGGCCTAGTTTTATGTAGTTTTTAAAATTGCTTTCCATGAAATTACAAAACCTACTTTCAATTCTTCCTCTTCTTCTTTTGGTGGCTTCTTCTTGCACCATTCACAAACGTCATTATAGCAAAGGGTATTTTATTTCTTGGAATAAAGTGTACAAAAGTGAACTGCTGGTTGAAGAAGATAAAACTACCACTAAAACGATAGAATTAAAAGTTGTTGAACATGAAAAAACAGAAGAATTTCATGCTTTAGATTTTACTCATCAAACAGTAAATAGTGAGATTGCAACTCCAACTCCAACATTACAAAGTATTAATGAGGTAAGACAAAACACAAAAAGTATTAAAAGTAGAGCGCAAGGTGAGAAAGAAAAGATAAATAGAGGTGCTCTCAATGGTGCTATTCTAAGTTCAGTTGGTTGGATAGCGATTATTTTAAGTGTTTTTATTTTGCCCAACTTTCTACCTCTTTTAGCTATAGCTTGTTTTTTTATAGCAATATTATCTTCTTTAACTTCTATTAAGAAAGTAAGAACTAGTCAAAAAAAGAGAGATAGACAGTTATTGTTAGTAGGTTTGATTTTAGAGGGGTTGATGATACTTTTTCTAATAGGAGGAGCTATTTATTACTTATTTTTTGGTGGTGGGTCACCTATTGGTGGGCTTGGTCCAATATTTTGGATTTAACTCACCTCATACATCTTCCCTGGTAGGGTATTAATCAAACCAGAAAATTCTAGATTAAGGAGTTCTACAGAGAGCTCGCTGGCAGGCATATTTAGTGTAACTACCATTTCATCAAAACTAATTTTTTGTTTTTCTTGAATAAGCGAATAAATTTTTTCTTCCGTATTTGAAAGGTTTAGTGCTAAAGACGTTTGCTTCGGTTTTTCTTTAATTTTATTTTCATTCCACCCCAAATAATTTAGAATGTCTTGTGCGCTTTCTACCAATTGTGCACGTTGTGTTTTAATCAAAAAATTACAGCCCTTTGAGTTAAGGTCAGAGGTTTTTCCAGGGAAAGCAAACACTTCACGTCCATACGAATTGGCAATGTTAGCGGTAATCAACGAACCACCTTTTTCAGCAGATTCAATAACTACGGTAGCTTCGGCAATGCCCGCCACAATGCGGTTGCGCTTCGGAAAGTTTTCTCTATCGGGATTAGTGCCGCTAATATAGTCGGTAATTAAGCTACCATTATTAAGCATTTGCTTGGCAATGCCACTATGTGTTGAAGGATAAATTCTATCCAATCCATGTGCTAAAACAGCAGCCGTTTGTTTGTTGGTTTCTAAAGCCCATTTGTGTGCTTCCACATCTACACCCACTGCCAATCCTGATAAAATAATAATGTCTTGCGGAAGTGTTTCAAGCAATTCTTTGCACAAATCTTTACCGTATTTGGTAATTTTTCGAGTACCTACTATGCTTAACACTTTCTTGTTGTTGAGTTGGATGTTGCCTTTTGTGTAAAGCACAATAGGCGCATCAGCACAAGGTTTTAGCAGTTCTGGATAATCGCTGCTTTCATGAAGTAGCCATGTGTTAATATGATGTTTTTCGATAAACGTCAATTCTTTTTCAGCAATTTTTCTCGCTTCATCAATAGCTTCTTTTGTAAAAATAGATTTCGATAAACGGTCAATATTTTCTACTTCTTGTAAGTTTTGAAATAATGCGGTGGCAGAGCCAAAATGGTCTATTATTTTTTTAGCGTTGAAATAACCAATGCCTTTAATTTGAGTTAGCGTTATGGTATTAAACAGTTCTTGCATGGAGAGGCAAAAATAAGTGTTTCTGTTAGGATAATTTTTATTAATCGAAAGATAAATTTAGCTTTGCATATATGAACATCTTCGCCATCATACCTGCACGTTACAAATCTACTCGCTTTGAGGGGAAGCCCTTAGTAGATATTGGCGGAAAATCTATGCTGCAACGTGTGTGGGAGCAATGCAAAAAAGCAAAGCACTTGAGCAATGTAATTATCGCTACCGATGATGAGCGCATTTTTAATCATGCTAAACGTTTTGGAGCAGAGGTGATGATGACTTCCGAGCATCACCAAAGTGGTACAGAACGCTGCGCAGAGGTTATTTCAAAGCTAAACGCTAAGCCAGATGCAGTCATCAACGTTCAAGGCGATGAACCTTTTATTGATGAGAATTACATTGATAAAGTAGCCGAATTATTACAAAAAAAATACGCTATCGCCACATTGGCGCACCCTATTTTTAATCAAGAAGAAATTACTAACCCCAATAAAGTAAAGGTGGTATTTACTAAGCAAGGTAAAGCACTTTATTTTTCGCGTTCTGCCATTCCTTTTGAGAGAAACGCAGATATTGCTCAGCACTTTGGGCATGTAGGAATTTACGGTTATCAAACCGATGTGCTTGAAAAAATAGTTCATCTACCCGAATCTGTACTGGAAAAAACGGAAAGTTTAGAGCAACTCCGCTGGCTCGAAAACGACCTAGATATCTACGTTTCTATAGTAGAAAAACCCACACAAGGCATTGATACTCCGCAAGATTTAGAAAAGGTATTGAAATCGGGTAATTTTTAGTATTTTTGCTTAGCGTAAATGGTTAAAGTAGCCCAACATATCTCTCAGTTATTGTATTGTCACGATTGTGTGATAGTGCCAACTTTTGGTGGTTTTGTTACTAATTATCAATCTGCTCAGTTAAACGCTGAAAAGGGCATTGCTTTACCTCCTTCAAAAACACTTTCATTTAACCGTTTTTTATTACATAACGATGGTTTGTTGATCAATGAAATCTCTAAGCAAGAAGGTATTTCTTACAACGAATCATCTCATATTGTAAAAGAATATGCTAGCGAATGTCAGATTACGTTAGATAACAAAGGACGTTTAGAATTAGATAAAATTGGCGTATTATATTTTGATGATAAAAAACTGAAGTTTAAACCAAGTGATGAAAATTTTGCGGTAAGCGCTTTTGGCTTTAATCCAGTTGTTTTTTCACTAAAGCAGACGGAAGAAAATATAAAGACAGAAGAAATAACACCCTCGCCAAAACCTATTTCACGAAAAGCAGAAGAACCAAAAGAAAACAGAACATCCATTACGGCTCCTCAGCGATCTAAAAAACCCTCAAAGAGTTTGAAGTATATGAGCGCTGCATTGTTTGTTATTGTTGCCTTTTATTCCGCTTGGATTCCTTTAAAAACTGATGTCATTCAAACAGGATCTTTAGAGTTTACAGACCTTAATCCGTTTGAGTTTAACAAATGTCCTTCGGTGTATAATGAGCATCTGCCTAAAATTTCTTTTTTAGAATTTGAGACGGACATATTAGATGATAACCAAACCTTAGAAATAGAAGACAGAACTCTTTTTGTAAAAGACATTACTTTAGATACGCTAACAAATGTTGCTGAATCTACGTATGTAGAAACGGTTGTTTCTAAGCCGTCCATTGGAAAACAATATTATGTAGTTGCTGGATGTTTTCAAGAAGAATCTAATGCTATAAAATTTGTAGCTGCGCTAAAACAAGAAGGTTTTCAGTCGGAAATTATAGATGTGAAAAATGGTTTGCATCGTGTGGCATTTCGTAGATTTTCTTCTTTTGAGGAAGCAGTTGAACTTCACAAAAATCTTTTACTTGAAGGTAAAGAAGCTTGGGTACTAACCAAGTAATAATATTATTCCTTTCTTAATTTTTTATACCACTTTGTAACAAGAGTGAGGAGTATTCCAAGGAAGATGATTCCGAACAAACCCCAATACCAATTGTCTGTGCTTTTAAACGTTACTACAAACACAATTGCGAATAGAAATAAAGTGGCAACCTCGTTCCATAAGCGCAGCTGAAATGAGCGCCATTTATAAACGTCTTGTTGTAGTTGAGTGAATATTTTATGGCAATATAAATGATAAATAAATAGGCCTGCTACCAATGAAAATTTAAGAATCATCCAAGGGGACGTCCAATAATTGAAAGCGTAAACAAGAATAAATCCTGAAATGATTGTCAGCGCAGCTGAGGGCCATGCAATAATGTACCACAATCTACTTGCCATAAGTTTGAATTGAGGAATTAAAATTTTTTGTTCTTCGGGTGTTTTATCCATTGCTTCTCTTTGGTATATAAACAATCGAACAATGTAAAACAAACCAGAAAACCAGGTTACCACAAATATGACGTGTAGCGCTTTTATGTAAAGAGGGTTAAGCATGGCGCAAAGGTATAGATATTTACATAAAACAAAACCCCTCTTTTTGGAGGGGTTTTGATGGATTAGTTAATTTTTACAATTTTAAATGGTTCGCCATTTATTCGAATAAAGTAAACGGCTCCGCTGTGTTCTGTTATGTCTAATACATATTGGTAATCATTAATTTTGTTAATGCCGTAATTAACTCGTTCACCAATAGAATTATAAATAATTACTTCAAATTCTTTGCTTGCCAAGTTAACATAAACAAGGCCATTGGAAGGGTTAGGGAAAACCGCAAAAATCTGTGGTTCATCTTCTGGCTCTGGTTCAGGCTCTTCATCTGGCTTGATGGTAACACAAACTTCTTTTGTAATTGATGATGAACATCCATCTGCATTACTCACTACTAACTCTACATCAAAGCAATCTTCAGTAGTGTAGACGTGTGAAGTGTTTTCAGTGGTTTCTAAAGCTGAACCATCTCCAAAATTCCACTGCCATGATGTGTTATTTCCTGTTGTTGTGTTGGTGAAAGTTAGTACTTCGTTTACAAACAAATCTCCAGAAACAGAGAAATTCACAACTGGACTATTTGTTTTTGGAGTACTTGTCCAATTAGCAATATATCCGCTAGAAGTTGATGCCCCATCGCTTACAAATTTCACAAACATTTTTCCAGATAGAGCAGTAACATCACTTGGGATGGTATTTCCTGTTTGCTCTAGCAAAAGAATTCCAGTTTCGTCAATGCCATCATACACAAAAAGGGTATCTCCTGGGTCAACTACATCGAATGCAGTAAATGAGAGTGTGATGGTTTCTGTACAACTTGGTTCTATTAAATAGGTGCAGTTTTCATCATTTCCGTAGTTACTAGTTTCTGCACCAGAATCTGTTAACACACCTGTTGCATTAGTGCTTCCCGATGAGAAACAGAATAGCCCACCACAATCTACAGTTTGTGTAGTTGTAATGGTTATTTGAGTTGTTGGTGTTTGCGGATCGTTAGATGTTATGATTATAGTTTCATTGTATGTACCCGCATCGTCATAAGCAACCACGGTAAATGTTACATCTACAAATCCACCTGCAGGAATAGTACCGCTACTCGGAGTGGCCACAAACAACGAGCTTGAAATACTCCATGTTAAATCTAAACCACCAGTGTTGCTTATTGTAAACACCTCGTCAGAAGTTTGAGAACAAGCGGTTATGTTTGCAAACTGTTGTGTTGGGGTTACGCCAATTATTGGTCTGTCTTGAACAACTATAGTTATAGTATGCGTATCTGTTCCGTTACAATTGGTAACGGTTAATGTTACATCATAACTTCCAGCCGCTGTAAAAACATGACTAATATTTTGTGTGTTGTAATCTTCCGTTCCGTCATTGTCAATATCCCACGACCAAGTAAATGCGTCTGTTGATGCATCTGTGAAATTAACGGTTTCTCCTACAAAAGGATTTGTATCTGAAGCGTTGAAGTTGGCTACTGGCATATTGGTAGTTGAAACACTTGTCCAATTCATTTTAAAGCCACTGTTTACAGTAGAAATATCAGATAAAAACTGAACGTATACTGCCCCACCATTTACTGTAAACGAAGCAGGAATAGAAGTGCCACTTGCGCGCAGGCGCATTGTTCCTGTATTGTCTGTTCCTTCATATATCACTAAGAAATCTACGTTGCTTTCTGTTCTAAAGCTTTCAAATGAAATAGTAATGCTTTGTGCACAGTAGGGTTCAATCAAGAATCCACAGTTTTCGTTATTACCGTAGTTTCCACCCCCACCTCCAGAGTCAAATAATGAACCCGAAGGTGCATCCGAGAAACTATCAATACACATTCTGTTACAAGCTGGGTCGTTATTTACAGTAAACGATTGTGCAAGTGTACATCCTTCAAAAGAGGTAACATTTACAGAATAACTACCATTTACAAGGTTTAGAATATCTTTTGACGTGGAACTATTTGACCATGTGTATTGAAGCGCACTACCACCTGTAACATTAATAGTAATAGCTCCAGTTCCTTGTCCACATAAATCATCGGTAATAGATGATGATGCCAAAGATAGAGTTCCTTTTACGTCTATACTTTCTGTTGTTGTACATCCAGCTCCATCACTAACTTCAACAGTATAAGCTCCATTAGTAATGGCTGTTAAATCTTGAGATGTTGCACCATTAGACCATGCATAAGTATATACACCATTTCCTCCTGTTACTGAAATATCAATAGCACCGTTATTAACGCCACAAGTAGCATCCGTAACATTTATTGAAGAAACAGCTAATGTTCCTGCATCATTACCAACAAATGCAGATGAGCTTAATGTACAGCCCGCTTGGTCGGTAACAGTATATGTATAACTTCCAGTTGAAAGACCCGAAATATCTTTAGTTGTTTGACCACTGCTCCAAGAAGTAGAGTATGTTGGATTTCCTCCAGAAATAGTTAAAGAAATACTTCCAGTGCCGTTTCCACAATTTTCGTTGGTTACAATAGGGGTTACAAGTAGCGTTCCAGGCGTATTGCTTATGATAAGGTCCCCAGTTTTAAACTCGCACCCTGCTTGGTCGGTAATTGTTGCAGAATATGTCCCCGCAGAAATTCCATTAAGATTTTGCGTGGTTGCACCATTGCTCCATAATACAGAATAACTTGGACTTCCTCCCGAAATAGCTAGTTCAATATCTCCATTAGAGTTGCCACAAATTTCGTTATCTAAATCTGAAATAGACACGAGCAATGTTCCAGAGCTATTAGCTATGATGTACTCAGGACTTCTTACCTTACACCCATTAGAGTTGTTAGTAACCGTAAGTCTATACGTTCCTTCGGAAAGGTTTGATATGTCTTCTGTTGTAGCGCCATTTGTCCAAGAGTAAGTATATGAACCCGATGGAGAAACGCTTACATTTATAGAACCCAAGCCATTTCCACACACTTCATCAACTTTACTTATTAAATTAACAGCTAAACTGCCAGCATCGTTTATTATTGTAAACTCTGATGTTGTAGAACAACCTAATCCATCTGTTAAAGTTAAACTATATGTTCCTTCGCTTATGTTAGTTAAGTCTTGAGAGGTCGCACCATTACTCCATAGATATGTGTATGAGCTATTACCCCCCACTGGAGTAATATCAATAGCACCATTAAGATTTCCACAAGTCTCATTGGTTAGTAAAGGGTTGGTGATGGCTAACGTTCCTGAATTGTTAGTTACGGTATAAGTTTCTATGATCTCGCATCCTTCTATGTCTGTAATTGTTGCAGTGTAGCTACCAGCAGAAAGTCCTGAAATGACATCACCAGACATACCATTACTCCAAAGAACATTATGCGGAGCGTTCGATGTGAATATGGATAGACTGATACTGCCGGCACCATTGCCACAGTTTTCAGGGGTGGTATTGGTAGAGTTTATAACCAAATCACAATTAGGGGTACAACTTCCCACTAAGTTAATAACACTGAAAGTTTTTTGTGTGCTACAATTATTAGCGTCTGTAACAGTTACGGTATATGTTCCTTGTTGAAGGTCGGTAATGTTTTGAGTTGTTCTTCCATTGCTCCACAAGTAAGTATATCCTCCAGCACCACCCAATACAGAAATGTAAATTTCACCTTCTTTATCACCACAATTTTCATTAATAACATTTCCTGAAACAAATAATGCTTGTGCAGGATTAATAGTGAATGATTGTACAGATTTACAAAGAGAATTATCCGTAACTTCAACAGAGTAAGTTCCAGGAGCTAATCCAGAAATATCTTCTGTTGTTGCCCCGTTGCTCCATAATATAGCGGTGATTGTTCCAGTGAAAGAAGCGTCAATAGCACCATCATTACTTCCCACACACTGTTCGTGTTGAACAGATGCTGAAATTACAGGACCAGTTGCGTTAGAAACATCAAATGTAGCGCTATTACTACATAGCTTGTTATCAGTAACCGTTACGGTGTAGCTGCCTGCGGCAACCCCTGTTAAATCTTGTGTTGTTGCTCCATTGCTCCATAAGTAAGTGTAAGGTGGAAAATCACCACTTACATTAATGTCTACTGCGCCATCAGTGCCATTGCATGAGGCCTTAGTTACAGTTCCATTTAAAGTAATATCAATAGGGTCTGGTTGAGTAAGGGTAATAATATCACCACTTCCTCCTGAGCGGAAGCTGATGCTCCAGTTAAAAATCCATCCGTTGTCTTGAGGTAGGTGGTCTCTTACCCAAATAGTCCAATCGCCATTTAACGGCACACCAATTAAATTATCAAATGATTGAAAAGGTGTGTATGAACCAGCAGGCAAGTACTTGTCGTTATAGCTATTTCCTAATACATCCGTATGTGTTCTGGTATAGTTAGCGCTTTCTTCTACCATAGTAAGATAAGTAGGTGTTGCTGTAAAGCAATAATCGTATCCTATTCCAGGAGTGGTGTTAGATGAATAAGAACCATCTTTTGGAGATTTTGCTACGGGCTCACCTAAATCACAAGAATTTCCATCGTTGGCATCTTTACGTTGTTTTAAAATAAGTTCTGTTCCGTTGGGAGCAATTAATCGCATCTGTACATCTCCTAAAAATGAATGCTCCATGTTTAAACAAACAGCCACAAAGTCATCAGCAGAGGTAACGGTAGTTCCTGACATGCCTGTTACGGTTAAAGTAGTTGTATACACATTACCATTTCCATCAGGTAAAAATGTGGGACCTGTATCGTATATAGCACCAGTAACTTCTGCTGCTCCAGCACAGCCATAAATGTCATCTATTTCAACCAAATAAGTTCCAGCTGGTAAACCAGATATGGGTAAATCTGCAGAAGTATAATCAGTTGCAATACCATTGCCAGAATCAGTAGTTACGGTTATAACATAAGGAGGATATCCCCCTGTAATTTCAGCGTCAATTTGCCCAGAAAAATCTTCATTACACGTTAAGTTTATACCATCTAAAGTATAATCAATTTCTTGTGGGTCATCAATGTATAAGAACACGGTATCTTTTACGAATGTAACACATGGAATTGGGTTGTAAATAAGGTAGATGTCTTCTCGACCTTCAACCAAACCATCACTTTTTGCATCAATAATTATGGTTGATGATGTTTGTCCAGCAGGGATTGTAATGCAATTTTCAACAAAGGCATAATCAACTCCATTCGTAGCGTTTCCTTTAATTTCGAAGCAAACAGTCGTATCTTTTGTAAGCGTTTTGCTTAGCTCAAATTTAAAGCTAGCTTTAATACAACCTTCCAAAGCAGTATCGTCATCTATGGGTGTTTGATTGATAGAAGCTACTTGTTTTTGACAGTTCAAGGCAAAAAATTGGATGTCGCGAACTATCTCTCCAATTTTAACTCCGTTTCTATATTCCTCAACCAAAATAGCAAATGTAAAGGCACCTTGCGTAACGGGTTTGCAAGTTATCACACCTGTGTTTGGGTCTATAGTCATGTTGGGAGTTCCTCCAACAATATTGTTTATGTTATAAGGATTTTGCCATACAACGGGCTTAAATGGATAGGTACTCGCAGGGTTACTTTGATTGGATATGTATGGTGTATTTATTGAGGTAGATGATCCAGCAAGAGGAGTAATTAAAGAGTATTTTAATTCATCGCCATCTGCATCAGAAACGTTAAATTGAAAATAATTGGTTTCGTTAATACACATGTAACCATTTGAGGGATAATTTCCGAATTTTGGCGAGGAATTTTTTAGAGATGGATCTGGCATTATGGCATAAAATGCCATTGCTTGATCTCTAACTAAGTTTAAATTTAATGGTGATCTACAACATCTTTCCCATGCGAAATAATAACCATTAGGGTTGCTCGCTAAAGTTACGGTTGTAGAATAAAATCCTTCTTCCATACAAACAGAACTTGGCGGGGTAAAACATGCGTCACCAAGAGTAAGACGTGTAATGTCTTTTCTAGACATATTGAAAAAGGTTATAATGTTGTTCGTTCCGTTTTCTCTTACGGTGATAGAAACAGAATTATCAAAACCAGCACCAGCGTTGGCACAGTCTCTAAACAATTTTAGCGTAACGCGGTAGTCATTGCCTGTTATCCATTGTACATCCAAGTCTCCACCTGAAATGTGTGTTGCTCTTGAAACAAAGGAAGTAACGATAATTGCCCCTAAAAGGAATAATTTTTTGTGGAATTTTAAGATAGAATGCATAAAGCAAGTGTAGTTATAGACAGCCAATTTAAAACATTTACTTGATTATTGTAGAAGATAATATGGTAATTATTGAACTCCTAAAGAGAAATCATCCAAAAGCTGACAAAATTTTTCTACACAACACATCGGCCATTTTAAATTGTGCTTCATGTGTCCACCCAGCGATGTGTGGGCTTAGCAACACTTTTTCATTGGCTAAAAGTGATTTTAAATCGTTAGATTCATTGGCTAGATTTTCAAATGATGTACTTTCATATTCCAAAACATCTAAACAAGCACCCAAAACTTTTCCTAATTCAATTTTCTCCAATAAATCTTTTGTTACTAAAGATTTTCCTCTGGCAGTATTGATAAAATAGATTGGTTTTTTGAATTGATCTAGAAATTCAGTGTTAATCATGCCAACGGTTTCAGGGGTTTCAGGAGTGTGTAAACTTACTATATCGGCATAGACGAATATCTCTTCTAAAGTTGCTTCTTTGGCAAATTCATTCGAGAAATTTTGCTTGTATTTATCGTAAGCTAAAACATTAACCTCAAACCCTTTTAACTTTTTAGCAAATGCTTGACCCATATAACCATAACCAATAATGCCAACGGTTTTGCCTTTGAGTTCGTGACCCCTATTTTCTTCTCGCCTCCACATACCATTGCGCACCTCTAAGTCGGCATGTTTTAGTTGGTTAAGCAGCATCAATAACATCCCTATAGCATGTTCGCCTACTGCATCGCAATTGCCTTCTGGGGATCGAAATACGTGTATATTTTTTTGTTCGCAAAATGCTAAATCAATGTTTTCTAAACCCGCGCCTGGCCTGCCAATAAACTTAAGTTGTGTGGCGTGTTTTAAAAAATCGGCATCCATTTTTATGCGACTTCGCAAAATAATTCCATCGTATTGATGGATGATATTTTTCAATTCATCTCTTGTAGATGAATATAAAAAATCACATTGCCAGCCGTGCTTGCTAAACTGCTCTGCAATTAAAGGATGTACGGTATCTAAAAATGCTACCCTCACAGAATATTAGAAGTATAAAACGGAGCCAATTAAGAAATATAAAAGCAAGCCAAAAACATCGTTTATAGTTGTTATAAATGGGCCTGTTGCAAGGGCTGGGTCAACTTTAAATCGCTCAAGCAAGAGAGGTATAAGTGTGCCAAATAATCCAGCAAATACAATTACAGAAAACAATGCAGTACTTATGGTTAATGATAGTTGCATGTCTTGATCTATGATGAGGTTGTAGATGAAAATCAGTACCGTACAAGCAAATCCATTAAGAGCGGCTACGCCAAATTCTTTAACTAATTTTGAAAACACATCTGTAGTTTCTAAAGTTTTGTTGGCCAATCCTTGTACAACAATAGCCGAAGCTTGTACACCAACATTACCTCCCATAGCCGCTATAAGTGGAATAAAAAATGCCATTTCAGGATAAATTTGAATGGTTTCTTCGTAAAGTCCAATAACTTGAGCACCTAATATTCCACCTAATAAACCAATAAGCAACCAAGGTAAACGCGCACGTGTTTGTATCCACACGGTATCACTTGATTCAACTTTTTCGGAGATACCACTTGCCATTTGGTAGTCTTTTTCCGCTTCTTCTTTGATTACTTCAACCACATCATCAAAGGTAATTCTACCTCTAAGTATGCCTTCATTATCTACCACAGCAATAGCTGGTAGGTCATATTTATCTACCATTTTAGCAACTTCTTCTATACTTGCATTTGTAGTTACATAGCGTGCGCCTTTGTTATACAAATCTTGAATTTTTGCACGAGGCGAAGCTGTGATTAAACTTTTTAGAGAGAGCGTACCAAGTAACTTGCCTGAATCGTCTGTAACATATATGGCATAAATATTGTCGATTTCTTGTTCCAAAGCTTGGCGTCTCATTTCTTTGATACACGTGGCTACGGGCCAATTTTCATCTACACGAACAAACTCTTTAGCCATTAAACCACCCGCAGAATTTTCATCATAGGTTAAAAGGTCTTTAATGTCTGCAGCTTGATCTAAATCTTCAATTTGAGAGAGTACGTGCTCTTTACGCTCTTCGGGTAAATCTTGAAGGATGTCGGCAGCATCGTCCGTATCCATATTATCTACCTGCTCGGCAATTTCTTTAGAGGTAAACGATTTTAAAAACTCTTCGCGTACTTCTTCATCTAATTCAACAAGTACATCAGAGGCAGTATCTTCAGGAAGAAGTTTGAAAATATATTTAGCATCCTCTAAAGAGAGGTCTTCAAATATTTCGGCAATGTCGGCAGGGTGAATGGCACTTAGGGCATCAACAATAAAAAAATCATTTCCTAATGCTATTGCATCAGAAAGTTCTTTAATGAACTCTTTGGTGATGTTGAATTGCATGTGCGCCTATCTCCGTTATTCATGATGATTAAAAAAGTTCTTTAGAATTAGAACGGCTGCAAAGGTAGTAAATTCTTTTGTAAGGGCTGTGCTAGGATGTTTTTAACTTTATCAGCAATGAAAATTGTATGGCTATAATTGCAAAAGAAAACACGAGGTGAGTGGGCTGCATAGCAGCGGGCATGTTAAAGTAGCTAAGAATTATACCACTAGATGCCTCTAATAGTACCACAAACAACAAAACGAGTACTCGGTTAAAGCGGTACATTTTGTTATAGTTCAAGTAGAACAACAATACCGCTGTAAGGATTACCAATATGGCAAACGAGCGATGGAATTTAAACACATTGCCTAAGGTGTTTATCCATTCAGAACGGGGTAGTGTGCTCATAGCCTCATCCACCTGTTGGCGTACTTGCGTACCCGCAATAATTTGAATTACCGATAACATCAATCCAAACAATAAAATATTTCTAAATGTCTTGCTAACTCTTATTTTTAATGGCTTAGGGTAAGTAGTACGAATGTGCCACAACTGTATAAAAATAATGACTGCCGCTAGCAACATGTGTATGGTAAGCACCCATGGCAGAAGGTTAGTGGCTACTACTATTGATCCCATCCAAGCTTGAAAAAATGTAACTACCAATTGCAAAAGTGCAATAAAGGTGAGCATCCAGCGGTTGTGTTTAGCAAATAAAGACAGCACTAGGCAAATGAGCATAAACA
>CAYVVI010000027.1:0-15981 GCA_964455265.1 uncultured Flavobacteriales bacterium
ACTGGAGAGAAAGTAAAAAAATCAATTTCTCCATTTAGCCATCTTGTAAACTTGAGATGTTGTATATTTATAACTGTCATAATGGAAAAAATTATAAATGTTAGCACAACAGCTTTGATATAGTTTATCGAATACTTCTTTTTGTATGAAAAAATTGCGGTAAGAATTACTAAAGGATAGACCAAGACTAAAACATATCCTTTTAGTTTCAAATAATCATTTAGAATAAATGAAACTATAAATAGTAAACCTCCTATAAGTCCATAAATTAATGCGTTTAGTAAAAGTGGTTTTTCAAAATAATTTGTTTTCATTGCGGTTAAGTTTTTGTTTTTCAATAGTAAACTTAAGAAAAAAACTTAACAATCACAAACTACACTATCTCCTACTTCTACAATTTTGTTGATACGGGTTTTGTAACCCATTTCCACAGCAAAAAGATACAATTTGCCATTTAATGTTTTAGTGATGGCATACCCAGGATTTGGTCTGCGCTTGGGAACGCTTTGGGCATAATCAATTACACCATCTTCAAAAATACTCATGAGTTGTTGTTCGGTAATGCCATAGCAATTTAGCTCGCATCTATTTTTGTCAGACAATTCTATGCCTTTATCCAGCATTTCTGCAAAAACCATTGGCTCGGGTCTGTGTAAAACAGCAAGCGTTTGTGCTAAGCTATCGCACTTACATGAGTTTGTATAGCCATAAAATTCTGTTACTGTTGCAGTAGAATCTTGCAGGTTTAAATCGAAACCAATTTTGTGCGTTTTGTTATAGAGAATGTAGTTCTTAATTTCTGTGTTGGTTCGGCTATCTTTAAAATTTACTTTGCCATCATAAATCAAATCAAACATAGCTTTTTTGTCGATACCGTAACAATTCATTTCGCATTGTTTTTGCTCGCTAATCAACACATCGCATCCTTTAAAAGCGCTTTTTACTCGGTTGGTTGGCGTCCAATCGCAGCCACGTGTTCCGAACATAAAATACACCATGATAGCGCCTATTAAAAAGCCAACCAAATAATGCTTTAATCTGCCTAAAAATTTCATGCAACAAAAGTAATACTTTAGTTGAAGGTTGAAAGTTTATAAAGTTGAAAGTTGTTGGAATAGATTAATGACGAATGATTATTGATTATTGATGAATATCAAATAATCAATAATTTTTAACATTCAACTAATCTTTGATTTTATCCTTAAATACCTTTTGGAACTTGTCCATTTTTGGTTGGATAACATAGCGGCAGTAGGGTTCTTCGCCATGCTGATTGTAATAATCTTGATGATAGTTTTCTGCTTTGTAAAACAAAGAAAAAGAACTTATTTCTGTTACAATTGGATCTTTATATGCACCCGATTTATCTAACTTAATTTTATATTGCTCTGCTAAAGTTTTTTGTTCTTCGTTGTGATAAAAAACTACCGAACGGTATTGCGTACCTACATCGTTGCCTTGTCTGTTGAGTGTTGTAGGGTCGTGGGTAGCCCAAAATACTTCTAATAATTCTACAAACGAAATTTCTTGAGGGTTGTATTGTATTTGAATTACTTCCGCATGACCTGTTAACCCACTACAAACCTCACGGTAGGTAGGATTTTTGACCTTACCGCCCATATACCCCGATTCAACTTTTATAACGCCTTTTAACTGTTGGAATACGGCTTCGGTGCACCAAAAACAGCCATTGCCAAAAGTGGCAACTTGCAGAGTATCGTTGGTTTCTATAGTTGTAGACATATCTATACGGGGTTTGGGTTCGTTGGCAGTGCACGAAAAGGTAATAACACTTATAAGTATGATTTTCAAAAATACTTTCATCCTATAACTAAAACAGTTAAACAAATATAAGGTTCATAAATTGGAAAGATAAATTTATTGTCTCCCTTTGGAGGGAAAATGTACTTTTGTTCTACCAATGTACGGAAAAGAAGAATTTATAGAACTAAAGCAAAAATTCTGGCAGGCGTTTGACGAACGCATGAAAAAGCATCGCTCGGCTAGTAGTAATAGTAAGGTAAATTGGGCGCACTACCGCACTAACATCAATCACATATATTTTCGATTAGAAACCAATATCAATGATGTGAAACTTTGTATTGACCTGCAGCATAAAGATGCTGGCATACGTGAGTTATTTTATGAGCAGTTTATTGAAGTTCGCAAGGTAATGCAATCGTTTTTTGAAGATGAATTGGTGTTTGAACCAAGTTATTTTCACCCCAATGGTTTAGAAATTTCAAGAATTTATGTGGTACTGAATAACGTGAATTATTTAGAGGAACATCATCACAACGCTGTACTTGATTTTTTCGAGAAAAATCTACGCAACTTAGACCGCTTTTGGGTAGAGTACAACGAATTGTTTTTCCAACTAAAATGAGTCGTCCATTAGTATTACTTTTGATACTGTGCGCAGTCATTGTTATAAGCTACCTCAACGCACGCTACAACCTTAAAAACGGCTATCGTTTTGACAAAACGTTTGTTTTTACGCTCATTGCTTTAATTGCCCTAGCGTATTTTATCTTAAAATTTATTGGGTTTTAGGCCTGTGTAAGCGGACCACCAAAATTTAACGGAAACCCTTGTTCGGGGTGGTCGCTATCTTTGATGGGACCATGTTGCTGCTCAAACTTGGCAATGTTATCGCGCAAAGCCATCATTAAACGCTTGGTGTTTTGTGGAGTCATTACAATGCGTGATTTTACTTTTGCTTTAGGTACACCAGGCATTACTTTGATGAAATCTACCACAAACTCGGCATGCGAGTGGGTAATAATAGCTAGGTTAGAATATACACCTTCTGCAATCTCTTCAGAAAGCTCTATGTTTAGTTGATGTTGATTGTCTTGGTTTGACATGCTTGTTGGTTTTGTTGTATAAAGGTAGAGATTTTTATTTGGGATAGAAAGGAATTAATTTTTGCAATTCAATCCTATTGTAAGTTCATTAATTGTATCACCTAGAATAGTAAAGACACCTGTGTAATCATCAAGATTTGAATAAATCATTGACCCTTTTGTATAATTAAATCTATTTCCAATGAATTTTCTTAAATCACTCTCAGAAAGCCCAACTCGAATACTATCCCAAACTGCGATTTTATTTGATTTTAAGTTAATCTCGACAAAGCGGTCGTTCTTATTATCAAAATTCCAATTACCAGTTTTATCTTCTGAGTAAATTTTCAACATACCAAATGGAATCCCAATAGATTTATCGATAAGAAAATAAAATCCATGAAATCCTATCGTATCATTATAAAAACATAATTTTTTTGCTTCAGAATGAGTGATAACACCTGAGGTAGTTGTCAGCCAATCAATATTTTTTATTTTCACAATATTAATTGGATCTGATAATTCAACATATCCTTTTACGCTTTCAACTTGTGTATTTTGCTCATCTAAATTTTCAGGTTGATTTAGTTTTTTAAATTCTTGGTTGGAGCAAGAATAAAAAAAGAGTATGCTAACTATTATAAGATTAATTCTCTTCATAAACCCAAATATACATTAAAAGATATTGAAACAAGTTCAGAATGACAAAAAAAAAGCCCCTCATTTCTGAAGGGCTTTTTTATTTTTTAAGTTATAACTAAACGGTTTCTGCCGCTTGTTTTTTGCTTTGTTTAAGCTCTTGCAATTTTTGCTTATTGCCTACTTGCATGCTTTGGAATTTTCTTAAACCTGTACCTGCAGGGATTAAGTGTCCAACGATAACGTTTTCTTTTAATCCTAACAAGTGGTCTTCTTTTCCGCTTATGGCTGCTTCGTTCAATACTTTGGTTGTTTCTTGGAACGATGCGGCAGATATCCAGCTATCTGTTTGCAACGATGCTCTGGTGATACCTTGCAATACTGGGTATGCTGTAGCAGGGCGTGCATCTCTTGCTTGGATAAGCTTTCTGTCTTGACGCTTTAAGTGAGAGTTTTCATCTCTTAGCTTTCTAGCAGAAATAATTTGACCTGGCTTCATGTTTTCTGCATCGCCTGCATCTTCTACTACTTTCATTCCCCACAAGCGATCGTTTTCTTCCATAAAGTCGGCTTTGTTTATAAGCTGTCTTTCTAAGAATTTTGTATCTCCTGCATCTTCAATTTCTACTTTACGCATCATTTGGCGAACAATTACTTCAAAGTGCTTGTCGTTAATTTTTACACCTTGTAAGCGATATACCTCTTGAATTTCGTTTACGATATACTCTTGAACTGCAGTTGGTCCTTTAATCGATAAAATATCAGAAGGAGTAATCGCACCATCAGAAAGTGGCTCACCAGCTCTCACATAGTCGTTCTCTTGAACCAAAATGTGTTTTGACAATGGTACTAAATAATGAGCTTTTTCTCCAGTCTTAGATTCAACCGTAATTTCACGGTTACCTCTCTTAATTTTACCAAAAGTTACTATACCATCAATTTCTGAAACTACTGAAGGGTTAGATGGGTTACGTGCTTCAAACAACTCTGTTACACGTGGAAGACCACCTGTAATATCTCCTGATTTACCAGCTGAACGTGGAATTTTCACAAGAATATCACCAGCTTCAATTTTCTTGTTTTCATCTACAATAATGTGCGCATCTACTGGAATGTTGTACGATTTAAGTTCAACACCTTTGCTATCAACAATGCGTATAGATGGGTTTTTCTTTTTGTCTTTTGTTTCGATGATTACTTTTTCGGTAAATCCAGTTTGCTCATCCACCTCTTCACGGTAAGTAATACCTTCTTCAATGGCATCGAATTCAACTTTACCATTTACTTCCGATAGGATTACAGCGTTGTAAGGGTCCCATGAACAAATAACATCTCCACGCTTAACTGTTGCATTGTTTTTAGTAAACAATTTGGCAGCGTACGGTAGGTTGTGGTTGGCTAATATAACACCAGTTTCAGGGTTTATAATTCTCAACTCGGCACCTCTACCAATAATCACTTCAACATCGCTTCCGTTATCATCTTTTTTGGTTACAGTTCTAAGTTCTTCAACTTCAACCTTACCATCATATTTTGCTTTTATGCTAGATTCACCAGCAATGTTTGACGCAGCACCACCAATGTGGAAGGTACGAAGCGTTAACTGTGTACCTGGCTCACCGATTGACTGAGCTGCGATAACACCTACTGCTTCTCCCATGTTTACTGCTCTGCGGGTAGATAGGTTGTTTCCATAACACTTACCGCAAACACCTCTACGCTGCTCGCAAGTAAGTACTGAACGTACGTCTACTTCTTCGATGCCTGCTTTCTCAATTGCTTCACCAATTTCTTCTGAAATTGTTTGGCCTTCGGCAACTAATAATTCATCTGTATCAGGGTGAAATACATCTAATAAAGATGTTCTACCTACTATTCTATCAAATAAAGATTCTACAATCTCATCGTTATTTTTAAGTGCAGATACACTTAATCCTCTTAATGTACCACAATCTTCTGTAGAAATTACAACGTCTTGTGAAACGTCAACCAAACGTCTGGTTAAGTAACCAGCATCGGCAGTTTTAAGAGCGGTATCCGCCAAACCTTTACGCGCACCGTGGGTAGAGATAAAGTACTCCAAAATTGACAATCCTTCTTTAAAGTTTGAAAGAATTGGGTTTTCGATAATGTCTTGTCCACCTGTAGCACCAGATTTTTGTGGCTTAGCCATCAATCCTCTCATACCAGATAACTGACGAATCTGTTCTTTAGAACCACGAGCTCCAGAATCCATCATCATATAAATAGAGTTGAATCCTTGTTGGTCGCTTTTAATTCTTTCCATCAACACGTGTGTTAAGCGTGAGTTGGTGTGTGTCCAGATATCGATAATTTGGTTGTAACGTTCGTTGTTGGTAATAAGACCCATGTTATAGTTCACCATTACCTCTTCTACTTCTTCTTTAGCTTTGGCAATCATCTTTTCTTTCTCATCTGGGATGATAACATCACCTAAGTTGAATGAAAGACCACCTTTAAATGCCATGAAGAAACCAAGATCTTTGATATCATCTAAGAACTTAGCTGTTTTAGAAACGCCTGTTACTCTTAACACTCTACCAATAATATCGCGAAGTGCTTTTTTAGTAAGTATTTCGTTGATGAATCCTACTTCAGCAGGAACAACTTCGTTAAACATTACTCTACCAGCAGTCGTTTCAATCAATCGAGTAACTGGTTTTCCGTCTACTACATCGTTTGCTCTAACTTTTACCCAAGCATGTAAGTCTAATCTGCCTTCGTTTAAGGCGATTTTTACTTCTTCACCAGAGTAGAACGTCATGCCCTCACCTTTCATAGTTCTTTCTTTATCGGTTTTTCTACCTTTTGAAATGTAGTATAAACCAAGAACCATGTCTTGAGATGGTACAGTAATAGGCGCACCATTTGCAGGGTTAAGGATGTTGTGTGATGCTAACATCAACATTTGTGCTTCTAAAATTGCGGCATTACCAAGTGGCACGTGTACCGCCATTTGGTCACCGTCAAAGTCAGCGTTGAATGCTGTACACACTAATGGGTGTAACTGAATTGCTTTTCCTTCAATTAATTTTGGTTGGAAAGCTTGAATACCCAAACGGTGAAGTGTTGGGGCACGGTTAAGTAACACAGGGTGTCCTTTAAGCACGTTTTCTAAAATATCCCACACCAATGGGTCTTTTCTATCTACAATTTTTTTAGCTGACTTTACTGTTTTTACAATACCACGCTCAATCATTTTACGAATGATAAATGGTTTGAATAGCTCAGCAGCCATATCTTTTGGTAAACCGCACTCGTGTAGTTTTAAAGTAGGCCCTACAACAATTACCGAACGTGCAGAATAGTCAACACGTTTACCTAATAAGTTTTGACGGAAACGTCCTTGCTTACCTTTCAATGAATCTGATAAGGATTTAAGCGGACGGTTAGCTTCAGACTTAACAGCACTTGCTTTACGTGAGTTGTCAAATAATGAATCAACAGACTCTTGAAGCATACGTTTTTCGTTACGTAAAATTACTTCAGGAGCTTTGATTTCAATCAAGCGCTTTAAACGGTTGTTACGGATGATTACTCTTCTGTAAAGGTCATTCAAATCTGATGTAGCAAAACGACCACCATCTAACGGCACTAACGGACGTAATTCTGGTGGAATAACTGGGATTACTTTCATAATCATCCACTCAGGATTATTCTTAATGCGTGTGTTGGCCTCTCTTACAGATTCTACTACTTGCAAGCGTTTAAGCGCTTCTTGCTTACGTTGCTGAGATGTTTCTGTGTTGGCTTTGTGTCTTAAATCGTAAGAAAGTGCATCAACATCTAATCTTTGTAGCAAATCGTGTAGTGCTTCTGCACCCATTTTTGCTATAAATTTGTTAGGGTCGGTATCTTCCAAATATTGGTTTTCTTTTGGTAGGGCATCTAAAATATCTAAATACTCTTCTTCAGAAAGAAAATCTAATTTTTGCAATGGTGTTCCATCGGCAGCTTTAGCTGAACCTGGCTGAATTACTACGAATCTTTCATAATAAACAATTTGGTCTAACTTTTTAGATGGTAATCCTAATAAGTAACCAATTTTGTTTGGTAATGATTTGAAGTACCAAATGTGTGCTACAGGAACTACTAATTGGATGTGTCCCATGCGCTCTCTACGTACTTTTTTCTCTGTTACTTCAACACCGCAGCGGTCGCACACAATGCCTTTGTAACGGATTCTTTTGTACTTACCACAATGGCATTCGTAGTCTTTTACTGGACCAAATATGCGCTCGCAAAATAACCCATCTCTTTCAGGTTTGTAAGTTCTGTAGTTGATGGTTTCTGGCTTAGTTACTTCACCGAATGATCTGTCTAAGATTTCTTCTGGTGAAGACAAGCTAATAGTTATCTTGTTGAAGGAGCTATTTCTTTTATTGTTTTCTTTTTTTATGTAAGCCATGTTTCGTTTTGTTAAAAGAAAGTTCTTAATCTAAGTTTACGCTTAATCCTAATCCGTTTAGTTCGTTTAGTAATACGTTAAACGATTCTGGAATTCCTGGAATTGGTAGGTTGTCGCCTTTAACGATAGATTCGTAAGTTTTAGCTCTACCCATAACATCATCCGATTTAACGGTAAGGATTTCTTGTAGAATGTTGGCTGCACCAAATGCTTCTAATGCCCAAACCTCCATCTCACCAAAACGCTGACCACCAAACTGAGCTTTACCACCCAATGGTTGTTGTGTAATCAATGAGTAAGGACCGATTGAACGTGCGTGCATTTTGTCATCTACCATGTGGCTTAGCTTAATCATATAAATGATACCTACAGTTGCAGGTTGGTCAAAGCGATCACCTGTACCGCCATCATATAAGAAAGTTCTACCAAAACGTGGTAAACCCGCTTCATCGGTTTCTTTGTTAATGTCATCTATAGATGCACCATCAAAAATTGGAGTAGCATATTTTCTACCTAATTTTTGACCTGCCCAAGCAAGAACTGTTTCATAAATCTGACCCAAGTTCATACGAGAAGGTACACCTAATGGATTAAGAACAATGTCAACTGGTGTTCCGTCTTCCAAGAAAGGCATATCCTCGTCTCTTACGATACGCGCAACGATACCTTTGTTACCGTGACGACCAGCCATCTTATCACCTACTTTTAATTTACGTTTTTTAGCTACGTAAACTTTAGCCAATTTAACAATACCATTTGGTAGTTCATCTCCCACAGAAATTTGGAATTTCTTACGTTTGAATACTCCTAATACATCGGTAGCTTTAAGGTTAAAGTTATGAAGCAAACGTTCAATTAATTCGTTGGCTTTTTTGTCTTTGGTCCAACCTTTAGGGTCGATGGTAGAATAATCAATAGCTACTAAGTTTTTCTCTGTAAACTTAACGCCTTTCTTAATGATTTCTTCATTGAAGTAGTTTTTCACTCCTTCTGATTTATTCTCCCCAACGATGGTTAAAATTTTGTTCGCCAATACTGACTTAAGATCCGCCATTTCTTTTTCATATTCGGCTTCAACTTGGTCTAATAATGGTTTGTCTTTCGCTTTAGATTTTCTATCCTTAACAGCTTTTGAGAATAGTTTTTTATCAATTACAACACCTCTTACAGATGGTGGAACTTTTAATGAAGCGTCTTTTACATCTCCTGCTTTATCACCAAAAATAGCTCTAAGAAGCTTTTCTTCTGGTGTTGGATCTGTTTCTCCTTTTGGAGTAATTTTACCGATAAGGATGTCGCCTTCTTTGATTTCAGCACCGATACGGATGATACCGTTTTCGTCCAAATCTTTAGTAGCTTCTTCGCTTACGTTAGGAATATCTGCAGTAAGTTCTTCGTGTCCTAACTTGGTTTCTCTTACTTCTAAAGAGTACTCATCAATGTGTAAAGAAGTGAAAATATCATCTCTTACAACTCTTTCGCTGATAACGATAGCATCCTCAAAGTTATAACCTTTCCAAGGCATAAATGCTACTTTAAGGTTTTGTCCAAGGGCTAATTCGCCATCTTGCGTACCATAACCTTCGCATAATACTTGGTCTTTTTCTACTTTTTGTCCTTTAGAAACTATTGGACGCAAGTTGATACAAGTACCTTGGTTGGTTTGCTTAAATTTGATTAAGTTGTATGTTTTCACATCATCAGTAAATGATACCAATTGGTCTTCTTTACTGCGTTTGTATTTTATTGTAATTTGATTGGCATCAACAGACGATACTTCGCCTTCGCCTTCTGCAGTAAGCAATACTCTTGAGTCTCTCGCAGCTAACTCTTCAATACCCGTTCCTACAATTGGAGATGTTGGTTTTAACAGTGGTACTGATTGACGTTGCATGTTTGAACCCATCAACGCACGGTTGGCGTCATCATGCTCAAGGAAAGGAATTAGAGATGCAGCAATAGAAGCAATTTGGTTAGCTCCAACGTCCATCAAAGTAATGTCTTTTGGTTCTACAACAGGGAAATCACCTTCTAAACGTGCTTTTACTTTATCTGTTAAGAAGTTACCTTTTTCATCAATAAGCGCATTTGCTTGAGCAATTACTTTAGTATCTTCTTCTTCTGCGCTTAAGTAAACAGGTTCTTTTGTAGTATCCAATTTACCGTTTCTAACTTCTCTATATGGTGTTTCGATAAAGCCCAAACGGTTTACTTTAGCAAACACACATAATGAAGAAATCAAACCGATGTTTGGTCCCTCTGGAGTTTCGATAGTACATAAACGACCGTAGTGCGTGTAGTGTACGTCACGAACTTCAAAACCTGCACGCTCTCTTGATAAACCACCAGGGCCTAACGCTGATAATCTTCTCTTGTGAGTGATTTCAGACAATGGGTTGGTTTGGTCCATAAACTGAGATAGCTGATTGGTACCAAAGAATGAATTAATTACAGAAGACAAGGTCTTAGCATTAATCAAATCTATTGGTGTAAATACTTCGTTATCTCTAACGTTCATACGCTCACGGATAGTACGAGCCATACGCGCTAAACCAACACTAAATTGGTTGTATAACTGCTCACCTACTGTTCTTACACGTCTATTGCTTAAGTGGTCAATATCATCAACATCTGCTTTAGAGTTTACTAATTCAATCAAATATTTGATGATTGAAATAATATCTTCACGCGTAAGTACGCGTTGATCGGGGCTAATGTTTAAACCTAATTTTTTATTGATTCTAAAACGACCTACTTCACCTAAATCATAACGTTGTTCAGAGAAGAATAATTTGTCAATTACACCTCTTGCTGTTTCAACATCTGGTGGTTCAGCGTTTCTTAATAAGCGGTAGATATGCTCTACGGCTTCTTTTTCTGAGTTAGATGTATCTTTTTGTAATGTGTTGTAAATAATTGCAAAATCTGCAGCATTGGTTTCTTCTTTGTGAAGAATAATGCTTTTCACACCAGAATCAACAACTAAATCTATGTGTGCATCTTCAAGAATTGTTTCGCGGTCGATAATAACCTCGTTACGTTCAATAGATACTACTTCTCCAGTATCCTCGTCAACAAAATCTTCAATCCAAGTTCTAAGAACTCTTGCAGCAAGTTTTCTGCCAACCACTTTTTTAAGGGCTGCTTTAGAAACTTTTACTTCTTCTGCAAGGTTAAATATTTCTAAGATGTCTCTATCGCTTTCAAAACCGATGGCTCTGAAAAGGGTAGTTACAGGTAATTTCTTTTTACGGTCAATGTAAGCGTACATCACGTTATTGATGTCGGTAGCAAACTCTATCCAAGAACCTCTAAAAGGGATAATTCTTGCTGAATATAATTTGGTTCCGTTAGCGTGACGGCTTTGACCGAAGAACACACCTGGTGAACGGTGTAATTGTGATACGATAACTCTTTCGGCACCGTTAATTACAAACGAACCTCTAGGGGTCATATATGGTATGGTACCAAGGTACACGTCTTGTACAATGGTCTCAAAATCTTCGTGTTCAGGGTCTGTACAGTACAGTTTTAACTTTGCTTTTAAGGGCACACTGTGTGTTAATCCTCTTTCGATACACTCTTCAATGGTGTAGCGGGGCGGATCTACAAAGTAGTCCAAAAACTCAAGTACAAACTGGTTTCTGGTATCAGTTATCGGAAAGTTTTCAGAAAAACACTTGAAAAGACCTTCTTCCTTACGGCTTTCTGGAGCTGTTTCAAGCTGAAAAAATTCTTGGAATGACTTTAACTGGATTTCTAAAAAATCCGGATAATCAAACTTGTGCACGCTTGATGCAAAGTTTATTCTTTTTGGTTGTTGTTTATTTAAAGTTGCCAAGGCCATTGAAATTTAGTTAAAAAAATAAAAGTGTCATAAAACGACAAAATGGTGTAGGCAAAATCTGCTTCAGATTTGCCTACACCTTTGTGTATTGTGAAGTAAAAATTACTTTAACTCTACTTCAGCACCAGCTTCCTCAAGAACTTTCTTAAGAGCTTCTGCTTCGTCTTTAGATACTCCTTCTTTAACCATTCCAGGAGCTCCGTCTACTACGTCTTTCGCTTCTTTAAGACCAAGACCAGTTGATTCTTTTACAACTTTAACTACTTGTAATTTTTGAGCACCAGCTGATTTTAAGAATACATCGAATGACGTTTTTTCAGCTGCGCCTGCACCTGCATCGCCACCAGCTCCAGGAGCTGCTACTGCTACTGCTGCTGCAGCGGGCTCAATACCGTATTCGTCTTTTAAAATTGTAGCTAATTCGTTAACCTCTTTAACTGTTAAGTTAACTAATTGTTCTGCTAACGCTTTTACATCTGCCATGATTATGTGTTTTTTTTGTGTTTGTACTAATTTGTTAATTTACTTGTTTTTGTTACGCTCTTTCAGATAAAGTTTTTACGATACCTGCAATTTTTCCGCCTTGACCTTTAAGTGCAGAAATAACATTTTTAGCAGGAGATTGAAGCAATCCGATAACTTCACCGATAAGTTCTTCTCTCGATTTGATGTTAACCAATGCTTCTAGTTGATTGTCGCCTAAATATACGGCTTCTTCAACATAAGCTCCTTTTAAAATGGGCTTGGCTGATGTTTTTCTGAAATCTTTAATAAGTTTTGCAGGAGCATTACCTACTTCAGAAATCATTACAGCAGTTGGGCCTTTAATAGCAGGGTATAATTCAGAAAAATCTTTACCTTCAACTTTTTCCATTGCTTTTTCAAGCAATGTGTTTTTTACCACTTTTAATGATATGTTTTGGTTGAAGCATTTTCTGCGAAGGTCTGATGTCTTTTCAGCATTCAAACCAGCAGCATCAGCAAGGTATACTACGTTTGCAGACGATAGCTCCTCAACCAACTGATTTATCATTAAGTCTTTTGTTTCTTTGTTCATAATAGTTGAAAGTTTAAATAACTCTTAATGATTAAGCTGATACAATTTTTGTGTCAACTTGTACACTTGGGCTCATTGTGCTGCTTAAATAGATGCTTTTAATGTAAGCACCTTTAGCTGATGAAGGTTTAAGCTTTTGAATTGTTTGTAGTATTTCAGAAGCATTATCGATAATTTGCCCAGCATCGAAAGATACTTTGCCTATTGATGCGTGAATGATACCTGTTTTATCTACTTTAAAATCAATTTTACCAGCTTTTACTTCTCTAACAGCTTTGCCAATTTCCATGGTTACAGTACCTGTTTTTGGGTTGGGCATTAAGCCACGTGGACCTAATACTCTACCTAAAGCACCTACTTTACCCATAGCTGATGGCATGGTGATAATTACATCGATGTCTGTCCAACCTTGTTTGATTTTTTCGATATAATCGTCTAAACCTACGTGGTCTGCACCGGCTTCTTTAGCTTCTGCTTCTTTATCTGGAGTACAAAGAACGAGAACTCTAACGTCTCTTCCTGTACCGTGAGGTAAAGCTACAGTGCCTCTCACCATTTGATTTGCTTTACGTGGGTCAACCCCTAAACGTACAGCAATGTCAACAGATGCATCAAACTTAACATTTGTGATGTCTTTTACGATTTTTGAAGCATCTTCAAGTGAATAGGTTTTTTCCTTATCGAACTTGTTTGCTGCTTCTTTTTGTTTTCTTGTGAGTGCCATAATTGTACTGTTTAATTATTCCAAGGTGCGTTGCCCTTTACGTTTAACCCCATGCTTCTTGCTGTTCCTGCAACCATTTTCATGGCTGATTCTACAGTAAAGCAATTCATGTCTTGAATTTTGTCTTCAGCAATTGCCTTAACATCATCCCAAGAAACGGTTCCTACCTTTGTTCTGTTTGATTCTGGTGATCCTTTTTTGATTTTTGCTTTGTCCATAAGCTGTATTGCAGCTGGTGGGGTTTTGATAACAAAATCGAATGATTTATCAGAATAAACAGTAATTACAACAGGAAGTACTTTTCCGGCCTTGTCTTGAGTTCTTGCATTGAATTGCTTGCAAAATTCCATAATGTTCACCCCTTTAGAACCTAATGCAGGACCTACGGGAGGCGAAGGGTTTGCGGCACTACCTTTAATTTGTAGTTTAATCAACGCGCTTACTTCTTTTGCCATCTTTTGTCTGTTTTATTTGTGTATATATAGTCTTTCAAGTGGGTAATGGGAAGCATTTAAAATGACATACCTAAATGAAAGGGACTAACTTTTTGTTAACTTTCTTTTTCTACTTGCATATAGTTTAACTCAAGAGGCGTTTTTCTTCCGAAAATTTTAACCATTACTTTAAGCTTTTTCTTCTCTTCGTTTACTTCCTCTATTACTCCGTTAAATCCGTTAAATGGACCGTCTATTACTTTAACGCCTTCTCCAATTACAAATGGAATGGTTAATTCTTCATCGCTTTCGGCTAAATCGTCTACGGTTCCTAATATTCTGTTTACTTCTGATTGTCTTAATGGCACAGCTTCTCCACCTTTTTCTGCTCCCAAAAATCCAATTACGTTGGTGGTATTTTTTATAATATGAGGAACTTCTCCTACTAATGCGGCTTCTATTAAAACATAGCCAGGAAAGAAGTTTCTTTCTTTGCTAACTTTTTTTCCGTTTCTAATTTGGTACACTTTTTCGGTAGGAATAAGTACTTGAGCAACATAATCGCTCATTCCTAAGCGCGAAATTTCAAGCTCCAGCTGCTCTTTTACTTTCTTTTCTTTGCCGCTGATAGCTCTAACTACGTACCATCTTCTTTTTATATCAGACATTTTTTGCTCTCGTTTATTTTTTAAAATCGTAGTAAAAACCTAAGATGCCTTTCCAAACACCGTCTCCGTTGATGCCTGTTACATAGTCCATAACAAACACTAATAGAGCAATTATTACAGATGTTACAAGAACAATTACTGAACTTGTTTGCAATTCTTGCCAAGTAGGCCAAGACACCTTGTTGCGTAGTTCATCAACTACTTCTCTTATATATCCTGTTTTTTCTTCTGACATAACCTTTATTTCTGTTGCACGGGTGGAGAGACTCGAACTCCCAGCCAATGGTTTTGGAGACCACTACTCTACCAATTGAGCTACACCCGTTTATTGACAAGGAAAGGCGTTCGTCATTTTGACGAACACCTCACCTGTCATTTTATTTTTGTTTATTAGTCTAAAATTTCAGTTACCTGACCAGCACCTACAGTTCTACCACCTTCACGGATAGCGAAACGTAAACCTTTGTCCATTGCAACTGGAGTAATTAGTTCTACCGTAATAGTGATGTTATCACCTGGCATTACCATTTCTCTTCCAGCATCTAAAATAATTTCTCCTGTTACGTCAAGCGTTCTTAAAAAGAACTGAGGACGGTATTTGTTGTGGAAAGGAGTGTGACGACCACCTTCTTCTTTCTTAAGAATATACACCTCTGCTTTGAACTTTCTGTGAGGAGTGATTGAACCTGGTTTAGCGATAACCATACCTCTTTTGATGGCTTCTTTGTCGATACCTCTTAACAGAAGACCTACGTTTTCACCAGCTCTACCTTCGTCCAAAATTTTTCTGAACATCTCAACACCTGTAACAGTTGATTGCATTCTTTCTTCTTGAAGACCTACAATTTCAACTACATCACCAGTTCTTACAATTCCTGTTTCGATAGCTCCTGTAGCAACAGTACCACGACCTGTAATTGAGAATACGTCCTCAACTGACATAAGGAATGGTTTTTCTGTGTCTCTTTCTGGAGTTTCAATCCAAGTATCTACTGTGTTCATTAATTCCATTACAGACTCAACCCATTTTTCTTCACCGTTAAGAGCTCCTAAAGCAGAACCTTTAACAATTGGAGTATTGGTAAATCCGTAAGAATCTAACAATTCTGATAATTCCATTTCTACAAGCTCTAAAAGCTCTGCATCGTCCACCATGTCAACTTTGTTCAAGAACGCAACCATTCTAGGTACGTTTACCTGACGAGCCAATAGGATGTGCTCACGAGTTTGTGGCATTGGACCATCTGTAGCAGCACACACAAGGATAGCACCGTCCATTTGGGCAGCACCAGTTACCATGTTTTTAACGTAATCCGCGTGACCTGGACAGTCAACGT
>CAYVVI010000028.1:0-15522 GCA_964455265.1 uncultured Flavobacteriales bacterium
GTAAATAGCGTCTGGTTTTATTTTCCTTTTGTTTGTTTGGCAACTGCATTAGGTGCTTTTTTTGGTGCTGGTTTGCCTGCTTTGTCAGATTTTGCTGCTGCAGGTTTTGCTTTAGGTTTTACTTCGGTTTTAACGGCTGCTTTTTTAGCTACAGGTGCTTCTTCTGTTACTTGCTCTTCTTTAGCTTCTTCTTGTTTTTCAAAAATACCTGCTTCTAGAAGATAATTATACCATTGAAATAATTTTTTTAAATCAGAATTGTACACACGTTCACTATCGTATGCAGGATATACTTTATCCATAAAAGCTCTTAGTTGTTCAGGAGAAGATTTAGAATCTACAGCAGGTTTGCCATCTTGAACCTTGTATATAGCTTCAAAAACTTCCTTTAAAGGTACGTCTTCTTCTTTCGTATAAATGCTAATATCATCTAAAGAGCTTACTTTATTAGATGAGTGCGCTGGAAAGCGTTTGCCGTCTTCTAACGACTCAACAATTAACGTGTTTTTTGACTGTGCTACTACTTTATATAGCCCTGGTTTTCCTGAAATAGCTAAAATGCCTGTTATATCCATATCTATTGTTTTCTTTTCGTGGCCAAATATACAATGTTAATGTTTGATAAACGAAACTTTTGATAGTTGTTCGTTTTGATTTTTTATCAACATAAAATAAACACCTGCATCTAGGTCAGAAACATCAATAGTATTTGTAAGTTTTAGTGTGTTAATTGTTTTTAGTTCTCTTCCTAACACATCAACAATTGTTAATGACTTTGGATTGGTAGATAAATCAAAATCAATGTTTATTAAATCGTTGGTTGGGTTTGGATATAGTTTGAAGTCTTTTCCTACCACTAAAACGCCTAATCCGCTTGAAGGGTCTGAAAATGATGAACAACCAAACTCGTTAAAAATTTCCACCATATAATCTGCAGCAACATCAAAATCGTTTAGTATTTGAGAAGTTTCTCCATTGATTGGTTCACCATCTTTATACCATTGATAACCTGAAGCCATAGAAGCCATCAAAGATGTTCCAACAACGGTGATGCTTGGCTTAGGAAGTAACGTAGAAACAACCGCAGCGAAAGCATCTACTTTTCCATATCCCCATGCATTATCTGGTAACGAACTACCTGTGTAAGCATCTTTAAATGCAGTAGAAGTGATGATTTCTTTAAACTTTTGAGGAGTTAAATTAGGACATCTTTGCAGTAATAATGCACCAACACCAGCCACTACGGGAGATGCCATAGAAGTTCCTCCGTTAGGAACATGCCAACCACTTTTCTGTAGGTTTGTTGGGTCATTCGTACGTCTATTCATAATATCTACCACAACACCTGCAGAAAAAGTAGTTGCTCCTGTTGCTCCAATATCTGGCTTTATTAAACCGGTTCTTGTAGGACCTTTGCTACTTGTTAAGTTTAACTCTCTTGGGATATCGTTAATTAATTGAACATTTCCATTGTAGTCAACATATCTATCAACGCTATTGTAGTTAGCCACTGTAATTACATTAGGAGAACATGCCCATGATGTTACGATAGATTGTAAGGTATCTGGAGCTATGTAATACTGTATGTCAGGAAAATCTGAAACTGATGGCAACCCATCTTTAATTAAACTAGAAACTCTAAATGCTGAAGATGCCCACATATCGTATAGACCATTAGATGATGATGTTGCCATAAACCTATAATAGTAATCGGCAGAGTCTGGCTGAGGTATATATACTACAATTTCATATCTATCATTATCTTCTGTGATGTAATATTCGATGTTCGCTAATGTATTTCCTCCAACTTCTATCGCATCTGTAGTCATGGCATCTACCATGTTGTCGGCTATTACATTTTTAAAGTCAGTTCGTCCTCTAAACTCAAAATTAGGAGAAATTTTATCCGCTCCAATGGCAAAATGAACATCGTCAAATTTATCTTTATCTGCCCAAATAAGAATGTATCCTGCAGGGAAACCAAAAGCACTTGAAGGGTTTATGGTAAACCATGTAAATGTAGTGTCAGCGCTAACTTCATTTCTAACATGATAAGGCGCTAGTAAACCCGAATTACCTCCTGCACACACAAGTAATCTTCCTGGCTTTTCATTAATAAGGTCGTCAATCATCAATGCTTCTACATCTAACCCATCGTGAGAACCGAAATAGCCACCAACGCTCGCATTAATAACGCACGGTTTTCCATAATAATCGGCAACAGAAAATATATAATCAACAGCATCAACAACTGTAGCAAACCAATTGGGTAGACTAAAGTTTGTTTCAACCATAATTATATCTGATTTAGGCGCTACTCCAGCATGAGTACCAGATGCCAATCCATTTCCTGATGCTGCTCCAGCAACTGTACTCCCGTGAGCTGTTCCTAATAAATCGTGAGTTGCAATGCCCGCATTTATTTGTGCGCTATCCCACACTTGTCCATAGCCGTATTGCGAGGGAGTAAACGTTGCATCAAATCCTTTGGTTTGATCCCAAAGAGCCAATACTCTAGTGCTTCCATCTGGGTTTTGAAAATCGGGATGGGTATAATCAATTCCACTATCAATAAAGCCAATGATTACATCTTCGCCATCGTACATTTTATTTAAAGGCGCAACACCTTGATGAACTGGATTTACTCTTGTTAAGAGTCGCATCGTATCATTTAACTCAACACCTCTTTCTAAAGAAAATTGAAGAGGATATATAAGGGTTGATTTGCCTATTGCTTCAATTTTATCTAAAGGTATTCTAGCCGAGATTAAATTGCCTCTCTCAAATTTTATTTTAGCTCCATTTTGCTCTAAAAACGCCTTTGCCTCAGGAGACTTTGATTTAACAACAAAATCTACATATTGAATTTCTGACGACTTTTTTTGGAGTTCTGTTTGGTACAGATTTCTTAGCTCTGGCTTTATCGGATTTTCTTTTTGTCCAAATGAAAAATGAGCTATAAAACTCAAAATTAAAAGTACATTAAAACGCAATGTCTTTTGTAGGTAGGTATGTATTGTTTTCATAATCTAATTTAAATATGAAGTGATTTATTCCATTTGTTATCCAAATATAGTGAGCTTTAAGCACATTATTATAACGTAAAATTTGATCAAACGTTGCTTGGGTTAATTTTACATTGGGCGATTTACACTCTAATAATAACAATGTTTCCCCTTTATTGTTTTTACACACTAAGTCAAAGCGCTTGGTTGTAGTGTTAATTGTAATTTTTTTCTCGGCTTCCATCAAAGATAGTGAAAAACCTTTTTCCTTATTAAGATACTTTATGGCGTGTTGCCTCACCCACTCTTCTGGAGTTAGTTTTACGTACTTTTTTCGCAGGGTATCATAAATAAGTAAAGAGCCATCCTCAGCATTCTTAACTTTAAACGTGTATGTTGGAAAATTCAGTTTTTGCATCACAAACTTAACCCTATCTTTGTGCACTAAAGGTGAAGAATTTTAACGAGATAATAGCGTCTGTAAAGAAAAAATCTTTCGCTCCCATTTATTTTTTACAGGGAGATGAAGCTTATTTTATTGATGAAATAAGCAATGCTATTGAGAAATATTGCCTTGAAGAGCACGAACGGGATTTTAATCAAACCATACTATATGGCAAAGACATAAAGGAGTTTGATGAAATTATTGCTATCGCTAAAAAGTACCCTATGATGGCCGAAAGGCAGTTGGTTGTTATTAAAGAAGCTCAAAATCTAAGCAAGAGCATTGAAAAATTACTAGATTATTCTGAAAACCCTTTAAACACTACTGTTTTGGTATTTTGCTATAAATATCAAACCATAAAAGGAACGACTAAACTCTATAAATCATTAAGTAAATCGGGAGTTGTTTTTAACTCAGATAAAATAAAAGACTACCACCTACCCCAGTGGATTGAAGCCAAAGCTAAAGAACTTAACATCCTTATTCATCCTAAAGAAAGTGCCTTATTGGCAGAGTTTTTAGGCACTGATTTAAGCAAGGTAGTTCTTGAATTAGAAAAACTTAAATTAATCCTTGAGCCAAACCAAAAAGTTACGCCAGAAATCATTGAAAAAAATATTGGTATTAGTAAAGACTTTAACGTGTTTGAATTAACAAGCGCACTGGCTAATAAAGATTATTCAAAAATTTCTCGCATTGCCAACTATGCCGCTAATAACACTAAATCGATGCCTTTGTTATTACTGATTCCTACCCTTTATAGTTACTTTGCAAAGGTGATGAAATTGCACTTTTCAAAAAACAAAAATAACGATGCAGAAATTGCTAGAGAACTAAAAATCAATCCGTTTTTTGTAAGAGAATATAAACTTGCTGCGCATAATTACCCTCCTAAAAATGTTTCGAGAATTGTTAGTGAACTTAAAACATTCGACTTAAAAATTAAGGGTATAGGTTACTCAAGTACTGACGAAGGCGAACTCATAAAAGAGTTGCTGTTTAAGATTTCACATTAACATTTTGTCAGCAATCCTATAATAAGCGAAATATTATCTATCGCTTCATGTTACAATTCTTAAATAAATATATACTTTTGGGCTTCTAGTAAGTTAAAAATATGTTAAAACAGATAGTAGTAGCTTTTGTATTTGTCTTTACGGCAACTTTCATTTATGCTCAAACAGGAACCGTTAGAGGGTTTGTTTACGATAAAAAAACTGGGGAGCCAGTAATATTCACAGCCGTTCAGTTAAAGGGAACAAGCTATGGAGCAAATACAGATGTTAATGGGTATTACAGCATCACAAAAGTTCCTGTAGGAGAATACACCATTACTGTAAACAACTTTCAATTTGAAACATTTGAAGAAACCATAACAATTGCTGCTAATAAAGTTCTTGATAAGAAAATAGTTTTAGAAGAAGGCGGTAAAATACTTAGCGATGTGGAGGTCTCTGCAGAAAAGCAAGAGGCAAAAACAGACGTTAAAATTTCTGAAATTACAGTAACTAAAAAAGACATTAAATCCGTTCCCACAATTGGTGGCGAAGCAGATATTGCTACCTATTTTCAAACTGTTCCTGGTGTAGTTTCTACTGGCGACCAAGGTGGGCAGCTGTATGTGCGTGGTGGCTCTCCTATTCAAAACAAAGTATTGCTTGATGGAATGACCATCTACAACCCCTTCCACTCTATTGGTTTCTTTTCAGTGTTCGATACAGAAATTATTCGTAGTGCCGATATTTACACAGGTGGCTTTAGCGCTGAATATGGTGGTAGAATTTCATCTGTTATGGACATCACTACCAAAGATGGTAACAAAGAAAATACGGCTGGACGTTTTTCTGTAACGCCTTTTGGTGCAAAAGGATTGCTAGAAGGACCTATTAAAAAAGCAAAGAGCGCAGACGAAGGAAGTATCTCTTATTTATTCTCTGGAAAAACAGCTTATTTAGAGCAAAGCTCAAAAATATTTTACTCTTATATTGATACCGCTGGTCTACCTTTCAACTATACAGATTTTTATGGGAAAATTTCTGTCAATGGTCCTACTGGTAGCAAGTTCAATCTATTTGGATTTAATTTTACCGATAGAGTACGTTATCAAGGCATCTCTAACTTAGCTTGGAACTCATTTGGAGCAGGGTCTAATTTCATTCTATTACCTTATGGATCAAATGCTTTAATCACGGGTAAATTATCTTACTCTAGTTACGATATTGCCTTACAAGAAAAAGAATTACCAGAAAGACGTTCATCTATTGACGGATTTAACCTTGGGTTCGATTTTAAATATTTTATCAGAGAAGATGAAATTAAATACGGTGTAGAATTATTAGGTTTTACAACAGACTTTTTATTTAACAACGCTGCCGGAAGACTGATTCAACAAAAGCAAAACACTACTGAGTTTTCTACCTATGTAGATTACAAATTGGTAAGAGGGTTATTCGTAATTCAACCAAGCTTCCGTTTGCAATACTATGCGTCTTTATCAAACGTTTCACCAGAGCCACGCTTGGGTATTAAGTTTAATGCCACAGAAAACTTACGCTTCAAATTTGCGGGTGGGTTTTATTCACAAAACTTTATTGCCGCCAACTCCGATAGAGATGTAGTAAACTTATTTTACGGCTTTTTATCTGGCCCCGACAACTTACAACGCGTAATTACAGATGAAGACGGAACAGAAAGAGACCGAACACACTCGTTACAAAAATCTGAGCATGCCATTCTTGGTTTTGAGCTGGATTTATCTAAAAAATTAACCCTAAACATTGAGGGTTACTACAAAAACTTTAGCCAGCTTACCAACGTAAACCGCTTTAAGATTTTTGATGAAAGCGATGCCAATGCGCCCGACTTATTAAAGAAAGACTACATTATTGAAACAGGTGCAGCAAAAGGTGTTGATGTATTGTTAAAATACTCTACTAAAAAAATGTACCTATGGGCAGTATATTCTTTGGGTAAAGTTGACCGTTGGGATGGTATGCAAAACTATGCCCCTGTATTTGACAGACGTCACAACGTTAACTTGGTATTTACCTACTCGTTTAAAAACAACTGGGAGTTTAATGCCCGTTGGAACTTTGGTTCTGGATTGCCATTTACCCCACGCTCGGGTTATTACCACAACATCGATTTCTCTAACGGAATTACAACAGATATAACCACCGTAAACAGCCAAACGCTACAAACTATTTTAGGTGATTTAAACTCAAGCCGACTGCCAACTTACCACCGTTTAGATATTACGGTTAAGAAAGACATCGTGTTTAAAAACAAAACCAAACTTGAACTTAACGCTGGTGCTACCAACGTATATAACCGTGAAAACATTTTCTACGTTATTCCAGAAAAGAACGAATCTATTTACCAATTACCATTCTTACCAAGTATTGGTATTGCCTGGAGTTTTTAAGGTTTCGTCATGCTGAATTATTTCAGCATCTAATGGGTGTTTATAGAAAAAAGTAGCCATATAAATCATTTATCTTTATTAAAAAAATGACTACCCAATGATAAAATTTTTTAGAAAAATAAGACAAAAATTGCTGACTGAAAATAAGTTGGGAAAATATTTGACTTATGCTATAGGAGAAATTATCCTAGTTGTTATTGGAATTTTAATTGCTTTATCAATTAATAATTGGAATAATGAAGAAAATGAAAGAGAGTTAGAAATAAAATACCTAAATCAAATAAAAAATTCACTTGAGACTAGTGAAATAAATTTAGTTGAAAGTATAGATAGAAATAAAAATATTCTAAAATCAGGGGAAGTGCTTTTTGAACACCTAAAAAACAAAAAAGCATTAAACGACACGATACTAAAATTATTTATAATACCTCAAAAAGCCCATGCTATTAGATTAAGTACAGCAGCATTTGAAAACTTAAAAAACGAAGGGCTTTCTTTTATTTCAAATGATAGCTTAAAAATAGCCATTATAGATATTTACGAACAAGAAATAACTCTTATACAAAATACCTTTGCCAATCAACTAGAAAATTTTAACACTTCTATTGTTGGTCCTTTTTATAACAGACACTTTGAGCTTGATACAAAAAAGAATAATGCCATATTTATTCCAAATAATTACGAAGAGTTGTTAGAGAATAGAGAGATGACAAACATACTTTCTACCGTTAATGGATTAAGATTATATGGAATCGCATATTATGAAGCAGTACTTGAGAAAATACGAAACATAATAATTAAAGTAGAAAATGAGCTTAAAACGCTTGAAGAATAGAGACCACTTTAAACATTACAAATATTGTTCTCTTTCATCCTCGTTATAAATTAGGAAGAGGTGGGATATTTTATAAATTAAAATTAACAGGCAAATTAAAGTACGTTGAATTAGGTCTATTATGATATCTACTTGGAATAAATTTAGGTAAGTTTTCTATGACTCTTATAACTTCTTTGTTTAGTATTTCATGTGTATCTGATATAATTTCAACAAATTGCGGTGTCCCATCTGGTAATATTTTAAGTTTTGCTATAACCTTTCCTGTAATTTTGTTAACCCTAGCAAGCTCAGGATATGTAATATTTTCTTTAACAAACTTTATATATCCCTCATTTCCACCTGGAAATTTTGCTATTCTTTCTCCTTCTTCGTCTGGTATAATATTTCCTTGTTCATCAAAATAAGTTTCCTCTATTCGTTCATCATTCAGATAGATTTCCACTCCACACAGAGATCCGCCTTCTAAATACCATTTCCACTCTCCCTCTTTTTTACTGTTTATGTAAATACCCTCGTGGTCTTTATTTCCATTCTCAAAATAATAAATAAAATACCCCACATGATTTTTCATTTCTTTGTCTGTAAACTGACCCATCATTTGGAGTGTTCCATTTAAGTAATAATCTTTAACGAAAATCGTGTCGTTGCTTTCATAATAATTTCTGTAATAAATTGCTGTTTTCTTTGATTTTACTTTATTCCAATCAGCATCGTAGTATATCGTTCTTGTAATTTGAGAATATGATTTAATTACACAGAATGTTATTACTAAAAAAGAAATCAGGATTTTTCTTGTGTTCATTAATAATGAAGTTTATGTTAAAAGCAAATATAACAAAAACCATGCAAACAACTATTATCGATTTAGAATAAAAGGACATACCGTTCTACCTAAGCTACTTTAAGGGTTAACAAAAATAAAACCACCCCATTTTTCCTAAAACCCAAAAATCGTCTTAACTTTGTATCCCGTATTTAAACATTTTTCACAATACGGGTCATGTCAAATTCTACCAAGTACATTTTTGTAACCGGAGGCGTTACTTCCTCTCTCGGAAAGGGAATCATCTCTGCATCTTTAGCCAAATTACTACAAGCCAGAGGTCATTCTGTAACCATCCAAAAACTTGACCCTTACATTAACATTGACCCAGGAACACTCAACCCTTACGAGCATGGCGAATGCTTTGTAACCGATGATGGTGCCGAAACGGACTTAGATTTAGGTCACTATGAGCGTTTTTTAAATGTACCCACTTCGCAAGCCAACAACGTAACTACTGGTCGCATTTACCAATCGGTAATTGACAAAGAGCGCAGAGGCGAATATTTAGGTAAAACGGTGCAAGTAATTCCGCACATTACCGATGAGATAAAACACCGCATTCAATTATTAGGCAACAAAGGCATTTTTGAGTTTGTAATAACTGAAATTGGTGGTACAGTAGGCGACATTGAATCTCTACCTTATCTTGAAGCAGTGCGTCAGTTAAAATGGGAATTAGGCAAAGATGCCATTATCATTCATTTAACGTTAGTACCTTATTTAGCTGCTTCGGGCGAATTAAAAACCAAACCTACGCAACACTCCGTAAAGCAATTGCTAGAGCTAGGGCTTCAACCCGATATTTTAGTGTGTAGAACCGAACACCATTTAGACCAATCGTTAAGAGACAAGGTGGCGCGTTTTTGTAACGTATCGCCCAATGCTGTAATAGAATCTATTGATGCTTCTACCATATACGAAGTACCGCTTTTAATGCAAGAAGAAGAATTGGATTTGGTGGTGCTTGAAAAATTAGACATGCCAAGCAGTGGTAACACTAATTTAGATGAATGGAAGAAATTTTTAACAGGACTAAAAACCTGCGAACAAACAATAAATATTGGTCTTATTGGCAAGTATGTAGAATTGAAAGATTCTTACAAATCGATTGCGGAGGCCTTTACCCATGCGGCTGTTGCTAACAACTGTAAAGTAAACCTAAAATGGATTCACTCTGAATCGTTAGACCAAAAAAACATAGCAAAAGAATTAAACGGCTTGGGTGGAATTTTAGTAGCACCTGGCTTTGGATCTAGAGGTATTGAAGGTAAAATTGAAGCGATAAAATATGCACGCGAAAACAACGTGCCCTTTTTTGGTATTTGCTTAGGTATGCAGTGTGCCGTTATAGAATTTGCACGTAATGTGTTGGGATATAAAGACGCCCATTCCTTCGAAATGAATCCTGAAACATCTCATCCTGTTATCCATTTAATGGAAGAACAAAAAATTATTGAGAACAAAGGAGGAACCATGCGTTTGGGCGCTTACAAATGCAAAATAAAAGAAGGAAGCAAAGTAGCTGATGCTTATAACAAATCTGAAATAAGCGAACGTCACCGCCATCGTTACGAATTTAACAATGCCTACTTAGCCGATTTTGAAAAAAATGGCATGGTGGCAACAGGATTTAACCCTGAAACCAACTTAGTAGAAATTGTTGAAATTCCTAACCACAAATGGTTTGTAGGTGTGCAGTTTCACCCAGAATATAAAAGCACGGTAGAAAATCCTCACCCATTATTCTCTGCCTTTATTAAGGCGGTAAAAGGGTAGATTTATAATCGTAAGCTAAAAACATAATCCCTATATTTGCCCACTAATTTCAAATAAATCATGGATAAAAATTCGATAATAGGACTAGGACTCATTGCAGCTATTTTAATAACGTTTAGTTTGCTGCAAAACGAACCCGAAGCCGTAGTAGAATCTAATGCAAAAATTGAAAATGTTGTAAAAACCAACACAGATGTAGATTCTACAGCTGTTGTTGCTAACGTTGCCAACGATACTACCAACGTAGCATCTACCGTAATGAATGATAGCTTGTCCGCTTTAATAGACTCCATTACTTTTGCTAAAAATACCAATGAAGCCAACGATAGTTATGGCATATTTGCTAGTAATGCTTCTGGAAGCGAAGATTATTTTACTTTAGAAAATGATAAAATTATCGTAACGTTTTCTAACAAAGGGGCGCGTCCTGTTTCTGTAAAATTGAAAGAATACCAAACTTACAAAAACTATTTAAATGACTCGCTAGAAGAAATTGTTCCTCTTGAATTGTTTGAAGAAGACTCAAGTAAATTTAGCTTAACATTAGTTCCAACTAACTTAGACAGACCTGTTTTTACAAAAGATTTATACTTTACAACACTTGCCCCAAACACTATTAAAGTGGATGATAAAGGAAAATCTATTTCGTTTAAATTACGAACTCAAGACGATAACAAGTATGTAGAATATGTGTATAGTTTGTTGCCAAAGTCATACGAATTAAACTACACTGTAAACATTATTGGTTTAGAAAATGAATTAGAACCAAGCTTAAATCTTGACTGGTACTACAAAGGCATCGCTTCAGAAAAATTAGTAGAACAAGAGCGTCAGATTTGTGGCGTGTTTTTTAAATACCAAAACACAGGTAGAGATTACCTAAGTGAAACTTCTGATGATGAACTAAACCTAAGCGCAACTACAGAATGGGTTGCTTTCAAGCATCAATACTTTTCTTCCATTCTTTACAGTAAAGATGGATTTAGCAACATCAATTCTCGAATAGCCGTTAAACAATCGTTAGACGATAACTACACTAAGGATTATTTTGCGGAATTGAACATTTCTAAACCAATTACGAGTAACACCTCTATCCCATTGTCATTTTATTTTGGCCCCAACGACTATAACCTTCTAAAAACCTACAAAAGAGATTATGAAGGATTGATAAACCTTGGTGGATCGTTCTTTGGATGGTTTAATAAATGGCTTATCATTCCAATTTTCAATGTACTAAATCGTCTTGATTTACAAATAGGTTTACTTATTATTTTAATGACCTTGGTGATTAAAATTTTAATCTTGCCGCTTACCTATAAAAACTTTATTTCATCAGCAAAAATGCGTGTGCTAAAACCCGAAATTGATAAGCTGAACGAAAAGTTTAAAGACGGTAAAGATCCCATGAAAAAGCAGCAGGAAATGATGGCTTTATACCGTAGCACTGGTGTAAATCCTATGGCGGGATGTATTCCTATGATTATTCAAATGCCTATTTTGTTTGCTGCGTTTAGGTTCTTCCCTGCATCGTTAGACCTTCGTCAAAAGGCATTTTTATGGGCAGAAGATTTATCAGCATATGATGCCATTGCCTCTTGGGAAGCTCATATTCCACTGTTAAGTAGTATCTATGGAAACCACATCAGTTTATTTACCATTTTAATGGCAGTATCTACTATGTTTTATACCATGATGAACAACAGCACTATGAGTCAGCCATCTCAACCTGGTATGCCTAACATGAAGGTGATGATGTACATCTTCCCTGTAATGATGTTGTTTTTCTTTAATAAGTTCTCTTCAGGATTGAGTTTATATTACTTAGCGGGTAACTTAATTTCAATGGGTATGATGTGGGGTATAAAAGCATTTATGGTTGATGAGGATAAAATCCGCCTAAAAATTGAGGAAAACAAAAAGAAGCCCGTTAAGAAATCTAAGTTTCAACAACGCTTAGAAGATATGGCTAAGCAGAAAGCTAAAAAATAATTTTGGCACAGCAATTGCCTTAGCAGTAACGTAACAAATAACTTGCGATTCGCAAACTAAAATACAATACATTATGAGGCAACTTTTCATAATAATAGGTTTAGCTCTTCTAACATTAGTAGCGTGTAGTGCTAAGAAAAAAACTGTTAAAGTAATGTTCGATAATTTTTTCGAAGTACATGACACCACATTAGTAGCCACCATAAACAAAAGCTATTGCTTTGGCAAATGCCCTGTGTACGACATGAAAATTTATGCTAATGGAGACATTAAGCTACAAGCTATCGATAATCTTGAGTTAAAAAACGGGCACTACACGTCAAAAATTTCGCAATCTAAACTTGAAAGGATTTATAAAAAAGCGTTAGAAGTAAACTACTTTAATTTTAATGAGGTTTACACTAACGAGTATATTCAGGATGTGCCTACAACCATCACCTCTTTGTTTAATAAAGAAACAAAAGCTTTAAAACGAGTAGAAAACACTTGGGATGCTCCACGCGAATTAAAGCTTTTTGAAGAAGAACTACATCGTTTAGTTGCCGAACTTAAGTGGCAACCGTCTATTTAAAACTTGGTTTAAATAGTTTAACTGTTTCGTTAAACGAACCAATGTAAGAAATCGAAAACTCAAATGCACCTCTGTAACTAGTATAGTTTCTTAAGTAGGATGAGTTGATATCGTAACTTATTCTAATCACACTGCTTTTATACTTAAACCCTGAGTGCATAATTACTGCATCTTTCAATCGGTAGTTTAAACCAAATAAAATAGAATAGTCTGTGTTTTCGATTTTATAATCGGCCATAGCACCAAAGTTAAATTCCCAAGCTGCACGCTGATACATGAATAAAAGATTTGGAGCAATGTTCCATTCTTTATTTATTTTAATGTTTGTACCACCGTGCACAATATAGTGTATGGGTAAGGTAAATCTATCTAATGAAATGGCTTCGTTAGGAAAAGATAGGTGACGAATAGAAAACCCACCAAATGGATTAAACATTTCTTTTTTATCTACCATTTCATAATACATCCCAATGCCTAAATCAAATCTTGTAAAGTTGTTTCTTTCAAAAAATTCTCCACTAGATAAGCTTTGGTCAAAATTACCAGAGTTGCTGTCGTATTGCGCATCGTAAATGTAGTTTTCAAAGTTTACACTTCTGTGAAAAATTCCAAGTTGCAATCCTGCCTTTAAATGATGAGGGCTTATTGGATCTTGGATAATATTATAGCTTCCACCTAACATTATATTAAACGTGTTGATGTTGTCTAAGCCAGAATTGTTGGAAACGAAATGTCCACCTACTGAAAACTTTTCGTCTATTTTTTGGTCGTAAGAAAAAACAAACGCTCTGTATGGTCGAGAGGTAATAACCGACCACTGATTGCGATGAGCCAAAGCAGCTCTGTAATCTTCTTTCTTTCCAATACCGTATCCAATGTATGCGGGGTTTACTTGTTGAAGTAAATTATCATACTGAGACATGTGAAAGTTTTGCGATACCGCATTAATACCTATTAACACGAAACCTAATGTATATGCAATTTTTTTCATGATTATTAACGTATTAATGTGATTTCACCTTGTAAATTGTAAGTATTACCATCTATTGTAGATCCCTTAAATGTGTAGATATACAATCCTGATGGCTGACTTTTGCCGCCATAACTTCCATCCCATCCTACATCCGGATCGGTACTTATGAATAGATGATTACCCCAATGGTTGAATATTCTTAATTCATATTCTTCAAATGGCCCACCTCGCATTCTAAAGGTATCATTGTTTCCATCGTTATTTGGTGTAAACGCTGTTGGTGCCACAGGTGGAAATACTGGAGGTTCGAAAAACTCTACAACGAGTATAGTTAAAAGTAGAGAATCTAAACATCCTATTTCGTTGGCAACAGTTAGCTTAATAGTGTAGGTACCTACTTCGTTAAAAGTATATACTGTATCTTCTATTCTAGCCGTGTCAACACCAGCAAAAATCCATTCCCAACTCACTTCATTTATCGATTCGTTGATAAAATCGATGGTTGTTCCAACTAAAAATACGGTTGTATCTAATTGGAAAAATGCTGTTGGAGGAATCGCTACAGTAACAGGGAAAGTTCCAACATTTGTACATCCTTCTGCCGATGTAGTAGTCAATTCAACAACATACGTTCCTTCATCAACATACGTGTGGTTAGGGTTTTGCTCTGAAGATGTATTTCCATCACCAAAATTCCACGACCAACTAGCAACCGAGCCCGTTAAATCAAGGTCCGTAAATTGTACAGATAAGTCCTCACAATTGTTTTCTCCATCAAATATTACTGCTGGTAATGCATTGATTGTAACCAATAGGTCATCTGAAGCAGTACCGCAAGCATTGGTATAGTTAAGTGTAAACGTAACTATTGTTCCTTCATCAGACGCTGATGGAATGTACTCTGCATCTATTGTTGAATTGTCGGGAATAAATGTTCCTCCGCCTGTTGTTGTCCAAGAAACTGTTCCAAACCCTGATGGTGTTCCACCTAAAATTATTTGTTCGCCAAAGCAAACAGAAAAATCATCATTTGCTAAAACTGTAGATAAATCATCAAACGTTACGTTAATTGTATCTATCACTTGTAAGCAATCGCCATTGTTGGTAGATGTTAGATAAATCTCAATAACACCCGCAGCAATGTCTGCCGCATCCGGAATATAGGTAGTACTTAAATCAGTAGTACTATTAAAGGTACCTGCTCCGTTGGTACTCCACTCACCTATGCTGCTACCACCCGTTACCGAGCCGTTAAGTACCACATCAGTACTACCAGATGAAATACATATAGATATATCACCACCAGCATCTACTATTGGCGAAGGAGAAATAAATATTTTTAAGGTATCTGTTAATGTATTACAAGCACCTGCATTGGTTGGGTTAAGGTAAATTTCTACCTCGCCATTGGTAATGTCTGTAATGCCTAAGGTATAGGTAGCATTTAAATCCGTATCGTTAGAGAATGTACCATCTCCGTTGGTACTCCAAATACCTGTAGTAGTAGTTCCTGATACAGAACCGTTCAATGCCACATCGAACAAATTGTTCGCACACATGTTTACATCATCACCCGCATCAACTAAAGCAAAACCTTCAAAGGTTATTATCACATCATCGCTTACATCAGCACATGGTGATGCATCTGTTGTAGTAACTGTTAGTATAACTGAGC
>CAYVVI010000029.1:0-15373 GCA_964455265.1 uncultured Flavobacteriales bacterium
AAATGGGCAGACAGAATCTGCCCATTGAAAAGTTTACTTAATAGTATTTAGGTAAGCACGATAAATTTTAAGGGCTGATAAAATATCAGACTGTGACTTAGCTGTTCTTTTATTAAAAGACGGATTTTGGGTAAGTTTGTTAATAAAAGATGATACTAAACCACTGGTGTTTAATTTTTTAAATTGAATAGGGGTAATTAGCATATCAGCTAAGGCTAGGGTAATATAGTTTTGGTAATTAGTAACACTCTTAAATTTTTTTGATTTAAAAGTGTTGGTTTTTCTACAATATCTATTGTAATGGTAAGATTTTTCTAACCATGTGAAAAATGTTTTTAAAATTTCACTTACTTTTAGCTTTAAATTTTTCATAACAGTATTGATTTTGAAGTTTAACGATGCAAAGTTAAACTAATCAATACCAGATATTTAACTAGTAAATTTGGTGACGAGTACTCATATGAGTACTAACTGGAAACACTTCAAGAATTACCAAGCTTTGATGTACGAATACTCTCAAAACTATTCAAAAAATAAGAAATGTATGTTTGGAGTTTAGAGAGTCTATTACTCTTAATTTTTGAATTTGGGTTGTTAAGATTCTTAAAATGAGAGCCACTTTTATTAAGAAAAATTGATTGAGCCCTTTTGAATGGCTCGGCTTTATGTAGTAAACAAGGTCTTATATTGCTAATAAAATAGTGCAACTCCATCTGAGAACCTAACCATACTACTTTATTTATATTAGTTGATTTAGTAAAAACCTTTTGAAAGTCTCTCTTCTTTGTTTCAAGTGATATAAACTTATCTTTTACTAACCTATCTAACAGGTCATTAAAATCATCTATTAATGATGCGCCATTCATAATTTCAAGATTATTAATCTCAGCATATTCGTTACTAGCAATTTGTTTTGTTGCAACATCATTTGGGGATAGTAAAATTAATTGGTCTATGTATTTAGTTTTCTCAGCTTGAATAAACTTTAATACCAGATTTGAATAACCATTAGAATATTCTGGTTCGTGACTAAGCTCATTTAATATGTCCAAATATCTTATATGATACTCTTCTTCTGAAAGCGCTTGAATTTTTCCAATTAATTCAAGCTTCCCCAACCTTAAATTTAACTCTGAAATCCTCTTTTCAACAAGCTCTAATAGTTGAGTTCTATCAAGCTTACCTAAATCATAATTTAAAAGGATTTTCCTATTAAAATGTTTACTACTGTAAACTATATCTTCTTCTTCATGATTCATAAGTCCAAAACTATAAAATTTAACTTTCCTACGTGCGCGCGCACGCGATTATTAATAGTATAACACTTCATTATAATTTGACTAAAGTTGACTTCTATTTCCAATTTTTGGCCAATTTGGCAGTCTTTATACATTAGTGTTAAGAGCGAAAACTCAATAAAATCGGTTATACTCGCTTATAATTAAAACAATCTCAAACTATGACAAACAAAAAAGTAGAAACAACTTTTAGGGTAGCTTTATATTGCCGTGTTTCAAAAAGTACTCAAATGAACGAAAATCAAAAGTTGCGTTTGGTACAATATGCAGAAGAAAACAAATTAGATTATGATTTATTTGAGGAGGTTGAAAGTTCTCGCAAATCAAGACCAGTAAAACAAGAAGTACTCAACAAACTTCGTAATGGCGAATACAGTGCCATCTTAGTTTATAAGCTAGATAGATATGCTCGTTCATCACGAGAACTCATTTTGGAAATACAAGAATTATTAGATAAAGGGATTGGATTTATATCTATTTCAGACAACCTTGATTTTAGAAGTTCTATGGGGAGGCTCCATTTTCAAATTTTAGCAGCATTTGCTGAATTTGAAAGAAGCCTAATTTCGGAGAGAACAAAAGAAGGAATAAACCGGGCGAGAATGCAAGGAGCTAATCTCGGACGACCAAAAGGGAAAAAAGATAGTAACCCAAGGCGAAAGAGTGGTTATATAATGCGTGAGGCAAATAAACGAAAAATGATGGATGAGCAAAAAGGGAATTTCCAGTCGATTGATAAATATATCAAATAATCCTCCCCCAAATAAGTAGAGGGTATAAAAAGCACATAAAAACCATCTCAACCTCCCCCTAAATTTTAATATCAAATAATCGTTCGTTTATTTGGTGTTATGAATAGCTAGTAGTTTCATCTTCTTGTAAACAACGGCCACTTGCTAAGTAAAACGATTATAATATATTTTCATTTTGACATAAAATTAAAAATCAACTCTATTTTATATATTAATAAATTTGGTAATACTTGGGAGGAGTTATACCTTTAATCAAAGAATTTCAAACGCTTATCTTTGATTATATATTTAATATAAACAATATGTCGCTTAACATTATAGGGTTTGTCTTGACGCTTTTAGGAGGTATAATAATGTACATTTTTAATCCAAAAGAGCAGACAAGATATTATATGTACAACAGAGAAGAATATCCAAAAATTGAACAAAAAGCTAAACAAAGAAAATCCAACCACTCAATTGGATTTATTTTATTTATCATTGGTTCTGTTATGCAGTTGGTTATTTTATTTAATACTGCTACTTAAAAAACCTCTTATTATTTATATATGGAAATAAACGCATCTATAAGAGGATTTGCTGAGTACTATCTCAGAGTTCTCGAAAAATTAACGGATAAAAACAACTACACTATTCATCTATTTGATATAGATTGTAGCGCACTAGAGGATTATTCTCTCCCCGATAGGCGTGAGTCAGAAAATTTTAAATCTCTTTTTGACAACCTTCAAAATATTAAAGGGCCGTGTGTTTACTTTTTCGATATTGATTCAAATCACGAAGCTTCCGAAGTTATCGAAAGTATTAAAAAGTATGCAAGTACTGAGGGCAGCAAGACCATCCCTGCTATAAAACAAAACTATTCAACAAGCAAGACACTCTATGTAGGAAAACGAAAAAGCAGATTAGACGGTAGAATTTTTGTCCATCTTGGCTCGTACCATGTTAAGGGGACACAAGGTCTTCAACTATACTATTGGGCAAAAGATATGGGTCTAAAGTTAAAACTTACTATAGTAGAATTTAATCCAGAAATGGTTGATTTAATAAGTATTCTTGAACATGATTTTGCGTTAAAACTTAAACCTATACTGGGAATGCACCGCACGTAACAGAACTTCGCTAAAATTTTACTAAAGTTCCAAAAACCAAAAGAGCCACTCCTCGTTCGGATGGCTCTTTGGTACTTGCCTATGAAAAAACTAATTGTTAACCTTAGTGCTAAGGTAATAATTTTTGTGAAAAATGGCTAGCCCCACAAATAAATTTTCAGCACGGCTGCTAATAAAATAATACTCTTGCTATAGCAGATGCTTCTTCGGTTTAGTCGTTTTAGGTGCGTTCTTATGTTTAGATTAAATCGCTCAATGCTGTTGGTTCCATACAAAATAGTAGTGTGAAATTTTTTAGGAATAAGAAAGCGGTAATTGTTTAGTTTGTCGGTAACAATTTGCTTCGGTTTTGAAAGCAATAGTGTTTGTATAACGGTACGCAGGGTTTTGTTGGTTCTCTTGCCGATATTGAAAGTTATTATTTTTTTACTCTCTCGTTCATAAGCTAGCACAATCCAAAGCAGTTGTTGTTTGTTTTTGTAGAATGTTCTTAGTTCATCCACTTCGTAAGTTTTACCGTAGCTTAGGTAAGGACGTTGTAGGGTTTTTGAAATGGAAACGATACGTTTTAGTAGAGTAGTGGCAGAGATTTGCAACAACCGAGCAATACCTCTTATACCACAGCCCTCTTTTATCAATGCCACAATGTTTTGGTTAGTGCTGTTTGCATAAGCATTGTAACTGTAGTTGTGTATAAAGCGAATGTTACACTTTTTGCATTGGTAGCGTTGCTTTTTGTTGGAAGTGAAACCGCTTTTTATAATGTTGGATGCGTTACATTTTGGGCAGCAACTGTTCTCAACACCAAAAGTGAAACGCAAGGGGGTAAATACAGGCATATAGTTTCGATTTAAAAAGGTTTTTACTTTTACAAGATATTGTTTCTTACCAAAAAACACCGATAAAAAAAAGGGTTGGTTTTTGAAAACCAACCCTTTAAATTGCTAGCACCAAATGTGAAACATGACCGTCTGTTTCTATGTGTGGGGTATATACCATGCGCGTATTACCCAAATAATCGTTTACATAGTAGCTTAGCGTTAGCGGGGTGGTGTTGCTACCTTGCTGGATTTGCAAATAATTAAAATGACCCTGAAATATATCTTTGATTTTTTCTATCACACCAAATATAATTTTTAAATCTGAATTTACATTTTCCTTTTTCTATTCGTAGTTCTTTGTTATAACAAAAATCAAAAAACAATTCGTCTTTATATGATATTTCAGCAAGTAAAGTATTATAATTTTTGTCCCAGGGGATATCTAATAATAATACATCGTCTATCATGATTTTAACGTTATATTCCGTTGTTTCAAAATCAAACCTTAACTCTTCTAAATGATTAACTATACTGTCATTTACTAGAACAATAATGGTTGAAAGAGAATCGGGGAAAGAACATAAACTTACAACGCTTATTTTATTTTGAATTACGCTCTTATGATTTATAAAATTAGGAGAGATTTTTAATTCCTCAATCGAGTTGTTTAACTCAATACTAGTTGTTTCTGTTAGAGAATCTATTTCAATAATTTTCCAGTGCCCTCGATTAATTTTTTTCTGAAAAAATGTTTTTTTAAATACACGTTCATAGGTTCCGTCTTGACTAATAACAATTGTTGAAGATGATAATAAGTTATATTTTCTTTTGTATTTCCCCCCTATTTGCCCTTTATAAAAGCTAAAAGAAAATACAAAAATGATTAACAATAGAAGTCTTGTTTTATTTTGGCACATAATATTTTTCGTTTTGTAAATAATGATCTGTAGATGTCCCTAAAACATTAAAAACAGAAAGGTTTGATAAAGAAAATCCTGAATACTTTTCACTAATTGTTGGAACTTTGTCAGGAGTAATTCCACTCATTTTTAATTCTTTTGAGTCTAAAGGAGCTTTGGTATTTCCTAGAGCAAACTCTCTTTTATATGCAGCAGCTTCATCATGTAAATCGTGTAAATATCCTGCCCCTTTGCCCTTTGTTTTAAAAGATGTTTCCCCCGCTATATATTGATAGCCATGCTTAGCCTCGTGAGCAAAACTAAAAATGTCTGAAGATGTCATTTTAATAACATCTTTATCATATTTGTCAGACAGTCTAGAGGAATAAAAGGTTTTGGCATCACCAAAAAAGGAATTTCCGAAAGTAAATCCTACTTCGCTTTCTCTCATGCTTTGAATTTCGTTCTTTGCGCTATTTAAGTCTAACAACTTTAATGATATTTCATTTTTAATTTCAACATCGGATGCTGAAGAAAGTTGTGTGTTTAGCTCTTGAATTCTTTTATTTATTACCTTCTCATACTTTTGAGCTTTTCTTTCGTCACTTTTTTTAATGAACTCCTTTCCGTCAGGGTCTACAAAAAATATAGGATTACCTGCTACATAATTGTAATGCGATAAACTAGGATATTCCATCGCCTTAGGTTCTAACGAAAGAAACCTCCCAATATCACTATCGTAGTACCTAGCACCACGGTAATCAAAGTTGGTTTCTGTGTCTCTTTCATGTTGTGTTGTCAAATACTTTTCTTGACTTCCCCATTGCCTTAAAACTTTGCCATAGGGGTAATAGTCCATCAGTGTTTCTATGTTGTAACTTATGGTAGTTACATTGGTGTTAGGGTCAAGTTCAATATTTGGTGTAAACACCATACGTGTATTGCCCAAATAATCGTTTACGTAGTAGCTTAGCGTTAGTGGCGTGGTGTTGCCGGTGTTTTCTGCTGTGCTCTCGCTTTCATTCTCGCTGTTAGTTTCTTCATTAGCATTCAGAATTACATTCGTTGCTTTCGCTGCCAATACGCCTGCTACAAATGGTAGTAGTTCTCGTTTTAGTATTTTTGCCAAAATGGTTTGTTTGCCAAATTCATCTTTATCAAGGTTATTTCTTAACGCATTAAATACCGTTACGCCAGCCAGTATGGGTATAGGTTTTATTTTAAGGACTCCCGTTGGTGTTGTTGGTCTTCCTGGGGTATCTCCTCCTGATAAAGTTAATTTAGCTACACGGTCGTGCCCGTTTATATACCATGTGGCTTGGTTGTTAAACAAATCCATTACGGCTACGGTTTGCCCCATAGCGTTGGTTACGTAGTATTCTTCTGCTGTAATGGTTTTGTTTTCACTGGTTATTTCGCCTGTAGCTGGAATGAAATTTCTCTCACCATTTCCACTGCGCTTGTATATGCGTTGGTCTTGGTCGTTGTATAAGTAGTTAACTTCTGTAAATGTTTCTATGGCTTCGTCATCTAGGTTTTCAGAGTTGTAGCTATTGATTTGTTTTAACTTTAACTGGAATGCGTAGTTTCCTCTACCATAATTGGTATTTCCTAGTATAGTGTTTGGTCTATCAGATATTATTCTATCATTACTTCCATAGTGAGCATTAGTAGTTAGGTTACCGTTAGCATCATAAGTATATACTCTGCTTTCGTTATTTTCAAATCCACTTACTTTTAATAGGCGGTTGTTATCTGGTTGGTAGGTGTATTTAAGGTTGCGCAACACACTTGCATTTTGGTTAGCGCCTGCCTCGTTTCTATTAAGCACTGTAATGTTGCCTATAATATCATATACATAGGTAGCATCACCCAATTTATTACTGTATCCGCTCCCTAGGTTAGCATCTGCCTCAACCATACGGTTTATTCCATCGTAACGGTAACCATAATGTGTAGGGGTATCAAAACCTTGCCCAGAGGTATAGTTGGTGTTTAGTGCTGCCAATTTGTAATGGTGGCTTACGGCATTTATGTTGCCATTGTAGTTTTGGCTTTGGTTTACGCCTATAAGGGTTTGTGCATCGTAATACAAGCGGTTGCCGTATAGCTGCCCTTCCATGTTGGTTAATCTGTCGCGCTCATCGTAGGTGTATATGGTTTCATCGGCAAGGTATGCCACGCCATTTTCATCTGTAGCGTAAGTACGCTTTTTAGTTAGCAACTTTAGTGCATCGTCATAATCGTATTCTACCACTTTAGTGAAGTTAACATCTGCAAGTTGTTTTGCTTCAATGGCACGTAGTTGGTTAAAAATATCGTAGGTATAGCGGTATAAAAGTGTTTGTGTTTTGTCAATCGAAGCAAAACTTACAGCTTCAAGCAACGGGCTACCTCTAAGATTGTAGTTTTGTATTACGCTTCCTGATGAAACTAAATGTTCAGGACTATTGCCAACGCCATAAGGGTTAAATTGCTTATTGGCAGAAAAAATACGGCCTAGATCATCATACTGATACTGGCAAACTTCAATCGGCTTATGTTCAAACGAACTTTCTTTTAACTTGTAAAAAGGGGTGTCGTCAAAACTCTTTACTTCCTCTAGCTGCCCTTGATTATTGTAGTGCCATGTTTTTTCGTTTAAGGCAGGAAGATTTTTAGCTAGAGACCCTATACTCATTTTAAATGGCCTAACTTGCGGTGAACCTGTTGCACCAATCCAACCATACCCCCAAATGGTTATCCCTGCGGCAAATTCCATGCTGCTTTTATTGGTAAATACATACCCATAAAAATTTGTAGAGTTGGCATTTGCATTTACTTCTTCTTCGGTAGTGTTATGGTTTTTATAATTGAGTAACGGTATAAAACTATATTCTAAGTATGAACTATAAACACCAGCAGTTTGACAGACAACATTTATGTTTTTAACAAACCAATTGCCATAATCATCCGTCAAATAGTCTTCAATGTTTTCTCCTAAATCTGGGTCTTCAATAATTACTGTTCCATCACCTGGTGTTCTTTGAGCACCACCAGCCACTCCACCAACTACCTCTATACAATCAACTCCTGCGTTTATACGGTTTTGCTCTAACAAACGACCATAATCATCGTATAGGTAGTATCTGAAATAAGGCATTGTTTTAGGTATACCAGAAAGATAATCTCCATAATAGTAACCTACCGATTCCATCTGAAGTAAGTTGTCTGATTCTCCATATCTGCTGTTTTCATCCTCAACCAATACTACTTGTCCTCGCTTATTGTACATATAATTGGTTGTCCCATCGTCACCCGTAGTTTTTTGGTATAGGTTCCCCAAGATGTTGTATTTATAATTGCTCTGTTGCTTTTTGGGATTGATTACTTTGGTTAGGTTATGATAGCTATCATAAAAAAACAAGGTTACAACCCCTGATAAAGTGCCTTCAAGTAATTGCTTTGTTGCCACTTTTTGCCCCATAGCGTTGGCATATTCAACTACCTTTTTACCATCTTCATCCGTTGTTTCAACTCTTGTAAAGTAATATCCTGTAGGACTGTTAGAATACATAAGTCTTTCTTCATCTGAAGTTAAATCTAGCTCACATGTTAGTTTCAAATGATTGATTATAGCATATGTGCTCTTTACATTTCTTGTTCCACTTAATACCTGTCCTGGTTTTGCAGAAATTAATCCCCTTGAGTGTTGATTTGGTTCATACTTTACAAGACTTGTAAAATTATTAGATGTCGCTATCTGCTCATTTAGCAATGGCTGATCTGATGAATAATTTACACTAAATGGTTTGTATGCTTTTACTGTTCTATCCCAACTATCATAAACAGCTTGCCCAGCTGAGTGTGTAGCATTTTGAGAAAGAGGGTTAGCTCCATCGTAATTGTGCTGCCAAGTTGTGTTATATGCTCTTCCAAGAGGATCGATAAATGATGTCACTAACTCAGCGTTTTCATAATCCCCTTCATTGGTATATGTATAGCTTTTTACAAAGTTTTGTGTGGCCCGTGCCCTAAAACTATCATCACTATTCCCTGCCCAATAGTTATACCTATTGGTACTTAATAGTCTGTTGTTTTCATACATCTCATATAGGCGACCAATCTTATCATAGCGATAATCATAGATAACACCTATTGGGGTTGTGGCTGCTTTTAAATGATACGTGGGGTAGTACTCGTATTGATTTACTAACGCATCTTCTCTCTCATAACCTACTGTAACTTTTGTAGGCATAAAACCAGGGTTGGTAACTGTTATGTAGTTGTTAAGCCAACAATTAGGGTCTCTGTAATAATTCCTTTTTGTAAGTGGGTACTCGTATCGTGTTTTTATTCCATTTACATCTTCTTGCTCAAGCACCATGCCGTATACGTTGCGCTGATTAATTTTATTAGTTACTAAAACTTCAAATGGAAATACGGGCTTTCCATTAATATCAAAACTAATTAACTCGTAATTCGGCTCTACTCTTGGATCGGTTCTCTGTTGAACGGTATCTATTTGAACTGCTGTGTATAATGGCTCAAAATAAAATCGATCAAACCCCATGTGTAACTGAACTTCTGGATCATAGGGCTCAAAATCTTTACATAATAGTATTTCAAACTTTTCTTCTTGATAACGCTCAAGTTTTAACGCAACATAACTTGGACAAGAATAGGTTCGTTTTGTACCTTCTGTTTCTTGTATCGCACACTCTCCTGATGCCATTTGGCCAAGTAAAAAGGTGTTGTGATCTTCTCCAAAATATTTTACTTGACGGCATGACTCTAACGCTGTTTCAATTGGATCTGGTTGCTCAGGGGTTGGGCATGGTGGCCCCGCAAACTCTTGATTTGTATAGGTCGCATACCCCACAGATGCTGAATTATATCTTGACTTATCATAGATAGTAAACTCCGAGCGCTGTAATTCTTTGTCTCGGTTGTTTTTTGTGTTGTTTATGGTTTGAAACGAAAGATTTCTAAGATTAAACTTATACACCATATCATCATCGCCAGAGTATTTATTAAATGATAGATTTCTCAAATCATAGTAATAAAATTGCTTCGTTTCAGAATACACTCCAGGTAATTGAGGAGAATATGATTTTGTTCTGTAAAGTTGCCATGAGGGCTCGAATGAAATGTCTGGAACCCCAAACTGAAGTATGGCTGAAGATGTTGGTATTCCTAAATAATTCGCCTCAAAATATTCGTAGTCAGTAACGTTTTCTATATACTTTAACGCAAATATTTCACTTCCATTACATGCTGCATTTCCTAATCCTTCTTCTAATGCATGATTGTATTTATCTATATTTAGTTTTGTCTGTAACTGCTCTTCTGTTATTGGAGATGGTTTTATATCTAAAAGTCCTTCTAAGTCTATCGGAGTTAATATTTCAGAGGCAATAACTTCATTAAACACATCATCACTCGGAAATTCTTCTGAATATGCAATAACTTCAAATAATGTTTTGCTATTAACTCTTGGTTCTTTTCTTAGAATTGCCCTCGTTGGCTCGTCTCCTATTACGGGTTGTTTTAATAAAAATTCTTTAATCGATTGTTCGGATAAATTGGGCTGTCTATCAATATATTTAACTAACATCTCTTGGCTTAAAGCATACGGCTGATGCATAAAAACTCCTTGTAAATGATCGTTCATTATCTTATCATTATCTATCACCTTGCCTAAAACCCTCTCATTAGACCATGGTTGTTTTTTAGCTACGCGTTCTACAGCAGCAGATGGAAACATTGGACAAATTACAACAATGTTTGACAGAATGTTTTCTGTTAGATAAGGTTGTGCTATTAAAATATCTTCTTTATGCTGTGCTGTTATAGAAGTGTTTTGAAGGGTCTTTTCTTGAATCCTATCTGTTAGGCGTGGTTGATGAATTAAAATATCTTTAACATTTCCAGATCCTAATTTGCTTGTTCTCGATATAACATGCTCTAATGAAACATCGCTTATTTGACCAAGTTCTTTTATGTTTTGGGTTGCACGATTTACAGGATTATTGTTTATGATGTCTGTAACAATAGGCAAGTCCGAACTGGGCATATCATTTTTGTGTCCACCATTTCCAGGATTCTCTCTACCTAATTCTGGGGCATTTCTAACTTTATGTATACGGTCATTTTTAGTTCCTCCTCCATTAGTAGAACTGCTTTTGGTTATTAGCACTCCATTATCATAAGTTCTTAAACGTTCTTTAGTTTTCTTTACAAAATAGCTGTTTAATTTGTAATCAGGATTAAGCGGAACATTACTGTTGTTTAATCCTGTTATATTATCATAAAAGTAAGCATCAAGTGGCAGAGGAAACCCAAATGAGTTGCCTCCAATCCTTAACTCATCTCTACCCGACTGATAATCTGTTGCAGCATCATCATGAAGCCCTCCATTAGTGTTGTATGTGTATTCTGACATACCGTGCTTAAACGCTAAGGTGTGGCCGTAGTTAATTAATGTCTCTTTTACTTTTCTGCCGTCTGAGGTATATTCTGTTATAGAATTTATCTTGCCAAAATAAAGATAGGCTTGCTCCTCACTCAACCCTCCATAATCATAATTTAAAGCGTATTTAGGATAAGTCATTATGATTTCAAAATTTACAGGATCCTCTTGATATTTAAAATCATCCCCATAGGTAACCTCATAATAGCTTTTTACTCCAGCTAATTGCTGTATTTGTAATTGAAACATTGTTGTGTTAAGCGATTTGTATGTCTCTACATATTCACCGTCTTTTACTGCTCCCAATAGCCCTGCGCCATGATGAACATAAACAGTATATGGTCTCACGTTGGGCTCAACTTCAGGAAGAATAACTTTAGTTTTTCTAAATCCTCTTTGTGCATTTCCAATATATGTTCTTCTGAAACTATTTCCGTTTGTAACAAGGTGCTCTCTTTTACTAAGCTTTAAATCGTACTCATAAGTTGTAACTTTTGGTAACGGATTTGCAGATTTGGCTAAATCTAAAGAAGGGGCATCAACTTTGGTAACTTGTTTAACTAGCGGTGTCACGTCTAAGGATATACTTTTCATACTTAAATCAAGTAGTTCTTGTGATATGCTCCCTATTGAGCTCCCTGTGCATCTTGGTGTTGGTGATGATCTTACTGCCATTGTACTGAAATAAGTGGGGTAATATTCTATTTCCGTTTCACCACCCAACTGATCTTCTGTTTTTACTAATACAACGCCCTTTCTTCTTGAAATGAGACCAATGTTTCCTAGAACATCCTCTGCGTATCCGTCTAAGGCATTGTAGTAAAATTTTGTTACAGGTAATGATGGAACAGTATTGGGCACTTGTAATCCATTTTGCTCCTTTTCACTAAGGTATTTTGTTGGGTCAATAGCTTCTTGTTCTATTTTAGACAATAGAAAATAGTTTGTTTTGTATACGTTACCTGAAGGAGATTGAACTACTGTATGAGAATTATCTCCATCTAAAATATATTCTCGAAGTTCTGTATTGTGCACCTGCACATCGTAATGAAAGTTCAATTGATTAACCAACTGTCTATCTGAGTTTCTAACTCTTGTGTCAAGTTCTCCACTAGCTTTATAGTGCTTTACCCTTGTTAGCATGTATGGATTTTTACTATAACGAACAAGCTCAACACTACCTATACCTGCATTAAAGTCTAGTGTAGGTTTGTTTGTGTATTGGAGCAGACTGTTTAATGGTTTCCACCAAAACAACATTCTAGCATATTTGTCTTCTTCAAACAGTAGTGCCTTTGAATACTGATTAAATACCATAGACCAAGGCATGCCAAGTCCAAAATTATAAGAAGGTGCTTGCCCTTTTCTCTTATCAGGATTTCTTTTGAAAAAATAATTGTTAGCCGCTCTTGGCTCATCGTATTCTGTAAAGTTTACATTGTAACTTGTTCCTACTAAATCCGTCATGTCTTGCAAATACTCAGTGTCTGAATTTCCTAATCCAAACTGAATATTAATGCCCCCATAATTGGATGGAATTTGAGGCATAACAAATATGTTTGATCTTATGTTTGAGGTAGTTGAAGATGCTGATGATGCTGCCCATTTTATGGCTTGCCCAAACGTGTTAAAGATATTTGTTGATCTATATTTCTCATAAGCTTCTTTATAAATTTTGTTATCATAAAAGTCTTGATGAGATCCCTTACCAGTAACTATATTTATATCTACTGTTGCCGCTATGTTGGAACCGGCAATGTATGTTTTTAATTCATATGTGTCACCAGCAACCAACCCACTAGTGATTCGATCTGTCTCGATAAATCCATGCTCAAATCTTGTAAATGAGTTGTTGTTTCCAATAGTTTCGCCTATATAGTAAGAATTTACAGTTTCTCTGGTTTCTGATCCATCAGTCCCCATGTAAGGATTAGAGGGGCTTCCAAAGTTTATCTCTTGATAGTCATTTAGCACTCTGGCTCTATCTGACTTTACATGATAAAATCGCTTCCAATTAGATCTGTTTATATCAGAAGATCTATAGACAGTTTTCATGTTATACATTTCGTCATGGGCAGCAACACCATTGTCTCCCAATCTCAACATTCCAATAGTATTGTCTGGATGTTGCGTTTCATATTCAAGATCTATAATATCTACGTATGCATCTCCAACTCTAGATTCTACTTTTTGCAACAAAACGTCTGTATAAACGGTAAAACTCGGGTAAGTTATCAAAGACCCTTTATTTGGCACATGCTGAAATTCTTGAAAAAAATCAAATCCTCCAAACAACTTATAGGTAAAGAAAATGCTATGAAAAAAAGGTTTGTTTGGGTGGGTAATTTCTGTACAATGCCAAGAGGTTAGATCTAAATTGGGCATTACTACATCATTGGCCCCACTAACGAAATCAGGGTTTTCAAACAATCCTTGCTCCGAAACAGACCGTTTATTGCTGCCTGCTCTAAAATTTCTTTGCACAACATTAAACTTGTACTGTGTACCGTCTGAAGTTATTACTTCAAAGCTAAAGCCATCATAAATAATTTCAACATAAGATTCAAACGTGTTCAAAGAAAACACCACCTTTTTTAATCCGTCTTTTAACTCTGCAAATTTAAATACAGCTGTTCCACTTGCTACTCCCGGTATATTGATGTATGGTGAAAAGTAATACTTTTCATCATTGGCTACTTTTTTTAAATGTTCTTCTGTTCCAGCCAGTAAACATTCTTCAACTAGATATTTATTGTAAATATCTGTCATAACGCTGATCGTAGGAATATTTAAGTTCCATCCCTCTCCGTATGGAATACCTGTTGAAACTGGAACTGTATTAGATGTTGAGTATGTAGCGCTGTAACTAAGGTTCAATGAAAAACTTAATCCACCTGGTGTACTAACACTCCCTAATGGATAGCTTGTTGAATAACTTCCATTAAAAACGTTAACATCACCTACTAAGCCACCGCCTGTTAGTTTAGCGGGTGAAACAGTAGTTCCTGGCGCAATGTCGCTGTTGTTACGGCTACCAATAGATTGTGAGAATATCTCTTGTGAAAAAATAGAGAACGCGAAGCAAACTACAATTAGTTTTTTCATATTAAATTACAATTTAGGTTTGGTATAAGTGTTGGCTAAAATATAACAAGATTTTTAATTGCCAAAGTTTTTTAAGTCTTATTTAAAGTGAGTTAAGCTCTTTCTGATAAAAAATTTAACAAATTCTCTTGCTTTTCCTTTATTTGGTCTCTTATTGACGCTGCAACGATATAGCGCTCGTATTGAACACAAATATGCAATTGTTTCTTAAGTAATAAGATGCGTTTGCATTGTCTTGAAACTTCTTTTCGCTTTTCTTCTTTAGTCATAAGATATATTTAATTAAAAAAGGAGGTTTGTTAGGCCTCCTTTCTTGTTATCATACTAAGTGTCTTTTGGGAAAAGGTGAGCTTAGCATGGTTTTATTTTATATCCTAGCTGCTCCTCAGCAATCCTAATTAACTCGCTAATGCGTTCTTTGGTTAGTTGATTGCTCACGCAATATAGTCCATCAGATAACCTTATTTGTTCTTCTTCAGATTTTGTAAAGAATCGAGGGCGCTTCTTTCCTATTTCTAATGCTTCATCCAATGGCTTAACAAATCCATACGGTGGTGTTAGATCAACAGGGAACACTTCAAGTAGTTTCTTATAACTTACTTTCTTCTTACTAAACTCCTTCACAATCGCTAGTGCCAACCTGCCTTTGTTGTGTTCTACACCATTAAACAAATACTTGGTGTTGTCCCTTCCACTAGAACTTTGGTTAGATTTAACTAAAGTTGCTTTTTCTTTAGCAGGTTTTTCTTTTAATGGTTCATCAATTCCTTCAATGCCTTCTTCTTCTACAAGTGAGTAAAACTTGCCACTCTCGTTGGTCTTAATTTGAATGAAGTTACCTTTTTCCATTGTCTTTAGGGCTTTGTGTAGTTGCAGTATGGGTAATTTACTGCCTACTTCTTTGTGAAGTTCTTCAACGGTTAGTTTGTACATTT
>CAYVVI010000030.1:0-15104 GCA_964455265.1 uncultured Flavobacteriales bacterium
TTAAAGAACAACTACTCTCAAATTTTTACCAAAACAATACTGTAAGCACTTATCTTAATAGTATAAAAGCAGACTTACATAGCGGAAAAATAAGCCCCTTTAAAGCCGCCAATGATTGCTTGAAAAAGTATTTTGGGGAGAAGTGATTGAGTGATTAAGAGATTGTGTAATTATTATAAACAAAAAAACGCCCATCAATGATGGGCGTTTTTAATTTCTATGAATTCGTAAACTACTTAGTTACGTTAGCTTTAATTTTAACCAATGTTTGGCGTGGCTCAGTGTTAGCAGTAATGGTAACTGTTTTTTGCTGAGGACCTTCTTGCTGACCTGGTTTGTATTCTACTTCAATTACACCTGATTTACCTGGCATAATTGGCTCTTTAGGATAGTTTGGCACTGTACATCCGCATGAACCAGTAGCATTTTCGATAACCAATGGCTCTAAACCTGTATTGGTAAATTCAAATGCGTATTTGTTAGTGGTTTCTTGCTTAATGTCACCAAAATCTTTTAGCTCTTCTGCAAATTTAATTGATGTTAACGGACGTCCTGGATCGGCTGGAATAGCAGATTCTGCTCCTGGAGGTGTAACCGTAGGTGGCATGTTAGTAGTTGCTGTTGTTGCAGCTGTTGAACTTGATGATGCACCATCACCAGATGATAATAATACCGTGTTATATCCAGTTAAAGCTATAACAACGATTAAAAGAATTGTGTTGAGTTTGTTATTTTCCATAATTGCACTTTTTGATTTTTATAGTTTACAAATTTAATATTAATTTTTAGACAAATCAACTTTATTGTATGTGTCGGTTTCTAAAAGGTGGATCGCTTTAAGTAATGTTTCATTAAGTGGGGTAATAATTTCATAAAACTTATCTGCCTCAAATAAGTTTTGAGCGATAATGGCTTTTAAACGGGTATCTATAACTAACTGTGCTTTTTTGTATCCTTCTTCGTTAAATTCTAAGCCCTCTTTTATGCCGTATGCTATCATTTGCTGAGCAGCATCCGATACATTAAAATTCTCCTTAAAGCTTTTAAAATCTGGGTAGCTCTTTTTTAATTGAGCTCTATTATCATTAACAAACACTAGAGCAAATTGGTTCATAATACCTTTTCGAATTAGCTCATTAGAGTAGGATGATGACATGGTAGTGTCAATGGCTACAAAAACATCAGGAATAACGCCACCGCCTCCATACACCGTGCGTTTTTTTACCAATGTTTGATATTTTAACGAATCGGCTATTTTGATGCTATCGATATGAAATGCTTCGCCTGTTTCGTAGCGCGAATATTTTTCATTTCTGTACTCTTCATTGCCATTGGTGTAGGGTTTTTGAATGCTTCTTCCTGTTGGAGTGTAGTAACGTGAGGTGGTTAAACGCACCCAGCTTCCATCTGGTAAGCGTAGTTGATTTTGCACCAAACCCTTTCCAAAAGAACGTCTTCCTACTATAAGCCCTCTGTCCCAATCTTGCACTGCACCCGAAAAAATTTCAGATGCCGATGCAGAACTTTCATCAACCAAAACCACTAAACGCCCTTTTTCAAACATGCCTTTGGTAGTTGCTTTGTAATCTTTTCTAGGTGAGTTTACACCCTCTGTATAAACAATTAATTTATCGCCCGACAATACCTCATCAGACAATTCAATGGCGGTATTTAAATATCCTCCGCCATTGCCTTGCAAATCGATAATTAAATCTTTCATCCCTTCTTGCTCAAGCTTACTCATGGCTTTTTTAAATTCTTCTACTGTAGTTCTAGAAAAATTATTGATTTTAATATAGCCCACTTTAGGCGCTACCATATAGGCCGCATCAATACTGTAAATAGGAATATCTGCACGCGTAATGGTAAATGCAATTGGAGCAGATTCGTTTTTACGCGCCACTTTTACGTTTACTTTAGTTCCTTTATCTCCCAAAAGTTTTGAACGTACATCGGTATTTTTAACGCCAATACCTGCCATGTTTACGCCTTCAATTTCTACAATTTTATCGCCAGCCATTATGCCTACTTTTTCTGAAGGACCACCAGGTATGGTTTCTACAACCATAATCGTATCTTTTAAAATTTGAAAACGAATTCCAACACCCGAGAAACTCCCCAATAAAGGAGCATTCATGTCATCGTATTCTTCTTTAGAAATATAAACCGAATGAGGGTCTAATTCTTCTAGCATACCAATGATGGCTTTTTCAACTAACTTGTGGATGTCAACGGTATCAACATACAGCTTGTCAATTTGATCGATAAGGCGACCAAATTTTTGTGTTTCCTGAATAACATCTTGCGCATGTGTTTTCTGAAAAGAAAAAATACCAATGCTTATGATGAATATAACTATTCTGATTTTTTTGATAATCATATGGATGAATTTTAATCGTATGAAATTAAACATAAATTGTTCCAAAAGTTGAGCAATTGTGATTTTTTAACACTTAACGCAAAAGTTGTGTGTATTGTTCTATGGCTTTTTTATCCGTTAAACTATGTAAAAACGCTTCGATGGCTTGTTGCTCTTCTATGGTGAGTTTTAATTTTTTAATGCCAGCACTTTTATTTGGATGACGCTTCCCACCACAATTGTAATGAGAGATGATTTCTTTTAACGTAGTGATACTTCCATCGTGCATGTAGGGTGAAGTAAGCGCCACATTGCGCAAGGAGGGCACTTTAAATTTAGCCATATCTTCATGCTTTAATGTAACTCTCATTCTACCTGAGTCTGCGTATTGTTCATACAACCCATTATTGGCAAATTGTTCGTTGGTAAAAAACATCCCCGAATGACAAGATGCGCAATGTGCTATGAACAATTGAAACCCTGATTTTTGTTGTTCACTTAGAGCCGCTTCGTTGCCATTTACATAATCATCAAAAGGTGATGTGCCACTAAACAATGTGCGCTGAAATGCAGCTAAAGCTCTCGTTATTACAAAAGGGTCGGGAGTTCTGTTATAAGCATTTCTACTTAATTGCACCCAAGATGAGTCTTTTTGCATGCGTTGTGCTACCAATAAAATATTAAAATCGAATTCAGTAAATTCATGAATAGGAACAGGAACTTGTTGTTCTAACGATGGTACACTACCCTCTCGCATAAATGATGTCATGTATGCAACATTGAATAATGATGGTGCGTTGCGAAATGTCGTTCTGTTTTTTACGCCTTTGCTTTTGGGTAATCCATCGGTAAAAGCTAACTCGGGCTTATGACACGATGCACAAGAAATAGAAGAATCAACAGAAAAAATGGTGGAGAAAAAAAGGCGCTTCCCTAAATCTACGCGCAAGTCAGATAGCGCGTTGTCTTCTGGGTGTTGTATTTCAGGAAAATGCTCTGGAGGGAAAACAATGGTATAGGGTTTTTCTTCCTTACATGACAAAAACATCAACACAAAAAAAATTATATAAAGCCATTTAATCATAACTAAAAATAAGCTCTTACTTGTACGCCACCAAAATGAATAGGTTTGTTTTCTGGTGATTTTCTTCCGTTGTAATTAAGTGTAAGTTGTAAGTTTTTTCCGACTTTACGTTGAACAGACAATTGCCATGTATAGTTTTCTCCCGCTTTTAATCCTTCTAACATTTCAAATTCAAGAGGGGTGTTTAATTTTCCGTTAAATGTATTGGCAATGCGTTTAACTTCTAACTGAAACAACCCTTTGTTTTCTGCATTCAACTTTAAAATAGTTCCTAACACAAATGAGTTGGCTCTTTCTACTCCATATAACGGAGAGTTTTGTTTTTGCTTGTATTCTGAAAATGCCTCTGCCCTGAATTTAGATGATGGCTGATAAGAAAAACGTGCTTGTAATTCTTCTTGTTGTATTTGATAATCTCTTAAAGCAGCGTACTCTGATAAGTTGAGCTTGTTGCTTGTAATTCCTCCTAAGTTAAGTTCAAATTTGCTTAAAAAATTAAAGCGTGTTCGCACCTCATGAGACACTGTGTTTCTTGTGTCAAATCCACTGGTTAAAAGTACTTTGTTCGCTGTATTTTGATAAATATATTCACCGCCAAACTTAGAGCCACTTCTGTTTATGAATAATATGTTTCTTAACGATGAACTTAAAGTAGAAAGAGAAATGTCTTGCACTTCATAAAAAAATGGATTGTACAACTCTTTAAAAAAGTCTCCGTTGGTTTTTCTATTGGTTGTTATGGATGTTTGATTGGCAATTTTAGATAAAAATTGCTTTATCCCTTTGCTATTGTAAAACACCGCCTGTGGGTTAAGTGACATAACATAAGAGAACTGATTGTTGAATGTTTTTATGTATTGATTTGAAGGTGTAAAAACGCGAATATAATTGGCTTGATCGGCAAACTGGGCAAGCTCAAACTCATTGATGTCTTTCACATTATCGCCATTATAATCTATCCATGTATAGCTACCCTGACCTGGCAAAACCTCTAAATAAACAAACTCAAGTTTTTGTTCTAAACCGGTTCCAATTTCGTAATACACATTTATTGAAATAGCACCTTTGTACCAATTTGCACCATAGTCTAATCTTCCAACAACAGAGTTTTCTGGTTTGATGCTTAGCAATGTGCTATCTAAAATTTTTAACTCTCTATACTCTAACCTTGTTTTAAAAATATTTCTGAAATCTGCTTTATAGTGATAATCTAAACCAAAACTTTGCCCTCGTGAATTTGCAGAAAGTTCATTCTGCTTGCCAGATTTATCTATTCTATCTTTAAAAAATAAAGCGATCACATGGTTAGATGTATCGGATGTTTTAATGAAAGCCTCCCATGCATAAAAACTATATGTTCTTGGCAACAAAGTGTCGGCTAATGGTTGAGAGAACAAGTTGGTTTCCGTCTCATCCAAATAACCAATTGTAAGCTTTCCCAAAGATTTGTCAACGTATGCTTTATGTCTGTAAAAAGAAGAATTTTCATTTACAGATTGAGAACTTAAATGACTTCCCAAATATCTTACATTATGCTTTGCTCGCTTATGATTTAAGTTTAATCCATTTTTGAATCCATTAAACAAACTATCTGCAAAATATAATGAAGAATTAGCCATTACAGATGTTCCATTTTTACTATCAACGCCCAGAAAAGCATTCCCCAGTAATTGATCTTTATTGATAAGTAAATTTTGGATGTTCCAATTACGTTCAAATTCTACTTCTCTAAAACGCTCAACAAATACAAACTCATTTTGAATGTATTCTAAATCGGCACCTGCTTTAAGTTGAACTTTATTTGTGCTTTTAGGATCTGCTTCTCTTACAAAACCTGCCTTTCCTGCAAAGCCCCTGTCATCTTCTGAATCTAATTCTGAGAATGTGTTTAAATCATTAACAGATAATGCTGCCTCTGAAAATACTCTAAAACCGTTGGCAAGCTTGTAGCTAATGTTTGATGTAAACATCTGTTGTTTTTTAGGAGAAACTAAAACAACAATTGGCTCAAAACGTCCACGCAATATTATATCACCCGTTGTTAAAGTGTCGGGCTTTATCCATTTATAAACTCTTCCGATGGCAGAAAAACTGTCTTCTACATAATTTCCTTTTCCCTCGCCTACTTCAGTAAAATTTAGTTGATATTCTGCTACTTCAGGATTGGTGCTGTTTACGTAAACGGTATATCCTAATGAATCAACTTTTCTGTAGAAAACTATGTTATTTGAAAAAGGTAACGTAGAGTCAACTCCATCATAAAACATCTTGCTAAAATTGTCTCCCGCATCAACAAGCGTTTGAATTTTATCAGATGTTAATTTAAGTTGTAGTGGTTGATTTTTGCTGTCTTGCTCTGAGAACACGCGAAATGATGCATTTAATTTTTTAGATTTTAATTCATGGGAAAATTCAACCATTGAACGCGCATAGTTTTTGTCTGAATATTGAAACTCTACCACAATACGCTTGTCCTTTGTAATCATTTGTCTTGGTGTGAAAATAATTTGCGAAAGGTTGTAGTCTATAATGTAGTCGTACTCTTGACCTCTTCGCAATTCTATTCCATCAATAAACACGCGCTCGGTACCGGCCATAATTACAATAAAACGTTCGTTTTCTGCACCAATCAATCTATACGGACCTTGATTTCCTTCAATTCCTTGAATAATATTGCGCGAATATTTTCCTTTAGATATAGCAGCTCCAGCTGTGGTTCTAATTTTTAAGGAATCACCTAAAATAAATGCTTTAGTATGTTGTTGTTCATAGAGTGCTCCTTGTCCGCGCTTATTGTAACGTAAATAATTTGATGCCTGTGAATTGAGCCACAAGTCTCCAGCAACTAATTTATGGCGCTCGTTATACAACTGAATAAATACTTGGTCAAAATCCTGCAACTGTTGTGTGTTACCTTGAGGTTGAATGGGAATATTATCATCGGTAATAGATGCCAACACATTTAAATTATCCGTTAGCTTTCCTGATAGTTGTAAATTTAGATTGGAGTTAACAGATAAATCCTGATTATTTCCAACAGTGATTCCACGAGAAATGCTCCCTGTTTTTACTAACCCGCCCGATGATTTTGAAAAGGGGTCATCATCATACGCATAATAAAAATTTACCAACGAATTATCAGCTGCCTTTAGTGAATCAAAAATAACATCGCGTGATTTATTACGATACACCTTTGTAAGCGATGATGGAAAGGTTCGATAAGATATATCAAGTGTTTCTCCTATTATCGAAGTATCAACTATAAGTAATGAGCGATTATAATCAACAGAATAAAGTTGAGTTGATAGCTCCACACCATTCGATTTAAGCGAAAAATTAACAGGTGAAATCAATACTGTATCAATCTGTATGGTATCTTTTTCTAGGAGAATTGATTTAGTTCTCAGAGAGGATTCTTGTGCCAAAGCAAAAAACGAAAACAGCAACATAAACATCATTAAAAATGATGCTTTGAGCGCTAAATAATATGTTCTAAAAAGTGATATATTCGGGGTATTTTGCAAACATCATCAAAGTTAACACTTATTAACTCAAATAGTGGGGTTAAATTGTTTTCAAAAGTAAAGTTTTAGCGTATCTTAGCACCATATTTTTGCATGGGAAATTCACTCGTAATCATACCAACTTACAACGAAAAAGAAAACGTTGCCGCTATTATAGACGCTGTAATGGTTCTTGACGCTGCATTGGAAGTTCTTATTGTTGACGATGGTTCTCCTGATGGAACGGCTGACATTGTGAAGCAACTCATTTCTAAATACCCAAACCGACTACATATTGAAGAACGAAAAGGAAAGTTAGGCTTAGGAACTGCATATATACATGGATTTAAGTGGGCACTTCAGCGTCATTATGAATACATCATGGAAATGGATGCTGATTTCTCTCATCCGCCTCACAAACTTTTAGAATTAAAAAAAGCATGCGAAAATGGTGCAGATTTTAGCATCGGTTCGCGCTACATAAAAGGCGGAAAAGTAAGCGACTGGCCGTTTACCCGTTGGATGATTTCTTACGGTGCATCGTTGTATGTGCGCATTGTTTTATGGATGAACATTAAAGATACTACAGCGGGATTTGTTTGTTACAAACGCAAGGTGCTCGAAACAATCAATTTTGATGAAATAAAATTTATTGGCTACGCGTTTCAAATTGAGATGAAATATGCCGCTCACAAGCTTGGATTTAAGCACAAAGAAGTCCCCATTACATTTCAAGACAGAAAACTAGGAAACTCTAAAATGAGCATGAATATTTTTAATGAAGCATTTTATGGGGTTATAAAAATGCGCAGCTTATCTTTTAAAAAATCAAAAGTAAATGGCAAAGATTTTAATTAAAGGTGCACACGTTGTAAACGAAGGAAAGATTGCCCAATTAGACGTATTAATTAATGGCAATTTTATTGAAAAAATTGCACCTCAAATTTCAGATTCTTCTGCAACAGAAATTAATGCAGAGGGCTTGCATCTCTTCCCTGGATTAATAGATGACCAAGTGCATTTTAGAGAGCCAGGACTTACACATAAAGCTAACATCGCTTCTGAATCTGCTGCTGCAGCCGCAGGTGGTATTACCTCATTTATGGAAATGCCCAACACTTTTCCTAATACGCTTACTCAAGAATTATTAGAAGATAAATATGCTATTGCTTCTAAAACTTCTGCTGTGAATTACTCTTTTTTTATGGGTGCCAGCAACGATAACATTGAGGAAGTATTAAAAACAAATCCAAAAAATGTGTGCGGTGTTAAGGTGTTTATGGGTTCATCTACTGGAAATATGTTGGTAGATAACAGAGCTACTCTAGAACAGTTATTTTCTAAATGCCCTATGCTTATTGCTACTCACTGCGAAGATGAGGCAACGGTAAAAGCCAATTTAGAAAAAGCAAAACAGCAATATGGAGAAGACATTCCTATTGAAATGCATCCTATTATTAGAGATGAAGAAGCATGTTATTTATCGTCAAGTATGGCGGTTGAGTTGGCTAAAAAACCCAACACCCGCTTACATATTCTTCACATTTCAACGGCTAAAGAAACGCATTTGTTTGACAATTCCATTCCACTAAAAGATAAGCGCATTACTGCAGAAGCGTGTATTCATCACCTTTGGTTTTCTGATGAAGATTATGCCACAAAAGGCAACTTCATAAAATGGAATCCTGCGGTGAAAACTGCTGCCGATAGAGACGAAATTTTACGTGCAGTTTTAGATAATAGAATTGATGTGATTGCTACTGACCATGCGCCACATACTTTGGAAGAAAAGCAAAACAATTATTTAAAAGCACCTAGTGGTGGACCTTTAGTTCAGCACTCTTTGGTTGCTTTGTTAGACCTTTATCATCAGCAAAAAATAAGTCTAGAGCGCATAGTCGAAAAAGCTAGCCATAATGTGGCTACACTTTTCCGCATAGAAAAAAGAGGATTTATTCGTGAGGGCTATTTTGCAGATTTGGTTTTGGCAGATTTAAAAACGCCAAATACCGTTGATAAAAACAACTTGCTATACAAATGCGGCTGGTCGCCATTTGAGGGGCATACGTTTAAATCTTCCATTCATACTACTATTGTAAATGGAAATGTAGTTTATAGTAATGGTAAAATAAATTCTGATGTACGTGGGCAACGTTTAACGTTTAATGTTTAATAAATTATGTTTCGCATTATTTTAATTCTTTCTCTTACAATTTTTGTGGCGTGTAATTCAGTGGAAGACAAAACGCCAAAAGGAGTTTTGTCATTTAAAGAAATGAGCGATGTAATGCTTGACGTTCAGCTTTTAGAAAGTCATTTAAATAGTCAGCGAATGATAGACCCTTATATTTCTGATAGTATTAGTGGGTTTTACAATGCTGTATTTAAAAAACATAACATCTCTAAAAATGTATATGATAGCAGTATGATGTATTATGCTTCAAACATTACGCTTTTAGACAGCTTATATAATAACGTTTTTGCAAAACTTCAAGAAATGGAGTTGGAACTTCAGGATGTTAATTACGAGACTCCTAATTTACAATACTACACAAAGCAAGAGCTTTTGAACCATTTGAATAAATTGAGTATTAAAGAGTACTTAATAAGAGAAGACGTGTCGTTTATTCACGCAAAAGACAGTTTGAATAAATTCATCATTACCAACGAACGCGAAATGGATTCGCTAGATATCCACGTCATCAAACTAAAAAATTCGTTTAACATCTACTCAAACTCTATGAAACGTATGAAAGATTTACAAGAGGAGTTGAGGAAAATGGAATAGGTCCTACCCATAAATCTCTTTTACTATCTTTTCGTATTTTTCAAGAATTGCTTTGCGTTTTAGTTTTAATGTTGGGGTTAATTCTCCTCCGTCTATGGTAAACTCTGCTGTTAAAAATTTAGGGCGCTTTACTCTTTCCCAATCGCCAAATTGCTGATTGATGGCGTCTACTTCTTTCAACAATCTTTCTTGTACCAAGGGTTGTGTTATTAGCTGTTCGTTAGATAAAATTTTTGCTTCTATTCCTTTTAATGCACACCATTCTTTTACAAATAAAAACGATGGCACAATGAGTGCAGACGGGTGTTTTTGGTTTTCGCCAATAATCATTATTTGTTCTATAAAGCGGCTTTCTTTAAACTTGTTTTCCATCATTTGCGGAGCAATGTATTTTCCGCCAGATGTTTTAAAAATTTCTTTTTTTCTATCGGTAATGCGTAAGAAATTATCCGAAGAAATTTCTCCTATATCGCCTGTATGAAACCATCCATCAGCATCTAGGACTTCTTTGGTAAGGTCTTCACGCTTGTAGTAGCCAATCATTACGTTAGGGCCTTTCACTAAAATTTCTCCGTCTTCGGCAATTTTTACTTGCACATTTTTAAGCGGAATACCTACAGAGCCAAAGCGCACGCCATTATCCAATTTAGCGTTTACGCTTACTACTGGCGATGTTTCTGTAAGTCCGTATCCTTCATAAACGGGAATGCCAATGGCTGTAAAAAATTGCGCCAATCGAGGTTGCAAAGCCGCACTACCCGATGCAATGGCACTTATGTTTCCGCCTAGCTTTTCACGAATTTTACTATACACTAGCTTGTCGGCTATTTTGTGCGCCAACGATGGCTTTTGTCCATATTCAAATTTGGTTGTAAGGTTAAGTGCCCATCCAAAAATAGCGGCTTTTATTTTGCTTCCTTCCATCCCTTTGGTTACAATACCATCGTACACTTTTTCGAGTAAACGGGGCACTGCGGTAAACATGTTAGGACGCACCTCAACAATGTTGTCTTTTATTGTTTCTAACGATTCTGCAAAATAAATAGACACGCCCGTAAGCTGATACAAGTACAACAACATGCGTTCGTAAATGTGGCACACGGGTAAAAAGCTTAGTGCTTTAGCGTTTTCATCGACAGGCAAACGCTCTATACAATACACCGCATTGCTTACAATATTTTTGTGCGAAAGCATTACCCCTTTTGGCTGGCCTGTAGTTCCAGAGGTATAAATAATGGTAGCGAGTTCATCTTCATGAATGCTTTTTTTAATGCTTTCAAGTTGATTTAATTCTTCGGTAGAGGGTTTTACCAACAACTCTTTCCAACTTTTTGCAGCTGTATCGTTAAAGCTATATATATCTTTTAAAGAGGGAACATTTGCTTTAATTGCATTTACTTTTTTTAGTAATTCTTCATCCGACAAAATGCAATAGGTAGATTCTGAATGATTGAGAATAAACTCATAATCTTGAGAAGAAATGGTGGGATACAAGGGCACATTGATGGCACCTATTTGGCTAATGCCTAAATCTACTACACACCACTCGGTGCGGTTGGTAGAACTAATAGTAGCAATCTTATCTCCTTTTTTAACACCTAAGCGCAGCAAAGCAACACTTACTTGGTTGCCCATTTCTAAAAATTGTTGAATGGATGTTGCTTCCCACTTTCCATTTACTTTCATGGTAAAAGCATCCGACTTAGGGTAGTGCGCTAGCTGATAACGTGGCACATCAAAAAGTAGTTTTACATTTTCGGGCAATTTCATAAGTTTAGTGTATTACGGTTTGGTGCGGTTAAGGTAGGAAATAAAAAACCCGTAACCAAAAATTGGTACGGGTTTTTGTTTATTAAAAATATTTTTTTAATCTTTCAATATAGTTCTAGAGATTACAATCTTTTGTACTTCTGAAGTTCCTTCGTAAATCTGAGTGATTTTTGCATCGCGCATTAAACGCTCTACATGGTACTCTTTTACAAAACCATAGCCACCATGCACCTGAACGGCCTCAATGGTAGTATCCATAGCTACTTTAGAGGCAAATAATTTAGCCATACTGCCCGTTAAATCGTAGTTGATTTTATTATCTTTTTGCCAAGCGGCTTTTAAGCACAACAAACGGGCTGCTTCAATTTGTGTAGCCATATCTGCCAACTTAAACTGAATGGCTTGGTGGTTGCAAATTTCTGTACCAAATGCTTTACGAGTTTTTGAATAATCTCTAGCTAATTCGTAAGCACCAGAAGCAATACCCAACGCTTGAGAAGCAATACCTATACGTCCGCCTGAAAGAGTTTTCATGGCGAAGGTAAAGCCAAAGCCGTCTTCTCCAATGCGGTTTTCTTTAGGCACTTTTACATCGTTAAATAATAAGGTGTGTGTATCAGAACCTCTAATACCTAATTTATCTTCTTTAGCGCCAACCACAAAACCTTCCATGCCTCTTTCAACAATAAACGCATTAATGCCTTTATGTTTTTTCTCAGGATAGGTTTGCGCAATTACCAAGTAAACCGATGCACTGCTACCGTTGGTAATCCAGTTTTTTGTGCCGTTTAAAATGTAGTGGTCGCCCATATCTACAGCCGTTGTGCGCTGTGATGTAGCATCAGAACCCGCTTCTGGCTCTGATAAGCAAAATGCACCAATGATTTCTCCTTTTGCCAAAGGCACTAAATATTTTTGTTTTTGTTCTTCTGTTCCAAATGTTTCAAGTCCCCAACAAACCAATGAGTTGTTTACCGACATAGCTACCGATACCGAAGCATCTACCTTAGAAATTTCTTCCATCGCTAACACGTAAGATACAGTATCCATACCGCTGCCACCGTATTTAGGGTCAACCATCATGCCCATAAAACCAAGCTCTCCAAGTTGCTTAATTTGCTCTGCAGGAAACTTTTGCAAGTTGTCTCTTTCTATTACACCAGGTTTACACACATTTTGTGCAAAATCTCTTGCTGCATCACGCACTGCTAATTGTTCTTCGGTTAGTTCAAAATTCATTTGTGAATAAGTATTTTAATTTGAGTCGTCAAAGTTAATTTTTTTATCCAATTTTAAAAACCATAATCAAATTGTTTTGAAAATGTATCGTGCCATAGGTTTAATGTCTGGCTCATCTTTAGATGGCTTAGATGTGGCTATGTGCACATTTAACAGATATAATAACAAATGGATATACAAGATTGTTTTTGCAGAAACCTTTCGCTATGGTGGTGAGTTGTATAAACAATTAAAGAATAGCTCCTCATTATCTGGTTTTGAATTGCAAAAGCTGAATAGAGACTTCGGAAAGTTCTCTGCAGATTGTGTAAACACCTTTATAAAAAGGCATGGTATTCATAAAAAAAGTGTAGATGTAATTTCTTCTCACGGGCATACGGTGTTTCACCAACCCCAATTGGGCTTTAGCACGCAAATTGGCTGTGGAGCTACTATAAATGCACTTACTGGTATTGCTACTGTTTGCGATTTTCGTTCTACCGACATTGCCCTTGGTGGGCAAGGTGCGCCTTTGGTACCTATTGGAGATGAATTGTTGTTTTCTGAATATTCTGCTTGCCTCAATTTAGGGGGAATTGCTAATATTTCATATACCAAAGAAGATAAGCGCTTGGCTTACGACTTGTGTTTTTGTAACATTCCTATAAACTATTTATGCAACCGCTATTTTAATGCCGAATTTGATAATAATGGTGATTTTGCAAAAAGAGGTAGTGTAGTTGCTGCCATGCTTAAAAACTTATCTAACCTAGGTTACTATAAAAAATCAGCGCCAAAATCATTAGGTAGAGAAGATTTTGAAAAAGACATTTTACCTTTGTTAAATTATTTACCTGTAGATAGCTTACGCACGTTGTACGAACATTTTGCTGATGTAATAGCAGAAGAATTAAACCAACACGAAACCACACTGGTAACTGGTGGCGGCACGTACAACACGTTTTTTATAAATTTACTCAAAGAAAAAACATCCTCAAAAATTGTTATTCCTGACGATTATACCATACAGTTTAAAGAAGCACTCATTTTTGCGTTTTTAGGCGTTTTACGAACCATCGATACTACAAACACTCTACAAAGTGTAACTGGCGCCAAACGCAATTCTGTTGGTGGTGCTGTTTATAAATCAATGTAAAATCAATATTCTTATTCTCAACCTTGTTACAAACTAGGATGAGTTGGGGAGTAATTTTTTTAATGATATTTTATACTTCATAATCAATAGTTATATTTCTTTATTATAAATTCTCCATCTAGTGTAATACTAACCTCAAATCTTTTTTGTATTGAACTTTCTAAATAGACCTCATCTTCACTTATTTCATCATAAGAATGTCGAACATCACAGACACTAATTTTGTATTCTTCATTTATATAAAAAACCCTCTCAAACTGGGAATCGCTAGGTAATCCTTCAAGATAAACCGGAAGTAAGCTTGCTGATTTTTTTTCTGGATTATACAAAATAATCATACCATAAACAGTACTAGTAAACAGAGTACAGTTTTTTGGAAAATCTTCAGAAAAATCTTGAAATTTTCTAAGGTCATTACTCATATAATAAATCTTAAACTTACCGTAATCAGGCAATCTTCTTTTAAATTTTGTTATTTTAAAGATGCTTCCCAATTCCTTTTTATTAATGTCTTCCCTTTTGAAATTACATCCTCTCATTTCTTCTACACTATCAATCATAATATATTTATAAGTTGTAATAGCAGGTAATTTATATGATTTTGTATGTTGTTCAGTATAATTATTCCATTGTGATTCTTTCCCTACTATCTCATAATAAAATTGAGATGATGTTTCACATAATAAATCAATACTTTTAATATTGGGTCCGAAGGGGAGTTGTGTCACAGGAGCATCTTCATCATATAATATTTCATTTTCATAAATATTCATTTCATTTTGTCTTGAATTAAAGATTGTTTGAAATTCATTTTCAGAGAATTTATCTAATGAATCAGTATCTGACGTTATGTCATTATTCTTAACATAATCGGAATGATTTTCACAAGAAAATAAATTCGCTATAACAATAGTTATAAATATGATTTTATTCATAATTTAAACATCTAAACGTGAATGTAAATGATCGTCATGCAAAGATTTATACCCAATCGTCCTCGTTTGTAACGAGGATGACAGAGAAAAACATTTGCAATGTTACTCATTATCATACACAATATTAACCATTCCTTTTTTACCTGCAAAATCTACTGCGCTACTAAACAAATAATCTTCTGGGTGTTCAACGATAATTTGTCTAACAGGGTTTTGGGTGATGCTGTTTATAAATCATTCTAAAATTTTATTCCCGCATTATTATTTTGTTACATTTGCCCTCATATTAAA
>CAYVVI010000031.1:0-15061 GCA_964455265.1 uncultured Flavobacteriales bacterium
AAAAATGGTACATAGATGCCTTGCATCAAAAATTTCCGAATACGCACATTGTACCCGAAGGTGGTGCTAATTTTTATGGCGTTACGGGTTGCACAGAAATTGTATCAGAAATTGATATTGACTTTGATGTCATCGCTTGCGCATGCGGAACAGGAACTACTCTTGCTGGCATGTTGGTTGGCCTAAAACCACATCAACTAGCGTTAGGATTTTCGGTGCTAAAAGGAAATTTTATGCGCAATGAAATCCGTGCGCATTTGTACAATTATTTTATTGATGACGCTACGGTTGATGACTATCTATCGCAATTAGAAATCAATGAAGATTATCACTTTGGCGGCTACGGAAAAACTACACAAGAGTTGTTTGATTTTATGCAGTGGTTTGCATCCGAAACAAACATTGAATTGGATAAAATTTATACCGCCAAACTATTTTTTGGTTTGCTAGAAGAAATCAAAAATTGTAAGTACGACAACAAAACCATTGTTGCAGTTCATACAGGTGGTTTGCAGGGGAATTAACGTCAATTCGAAATCTTAATAAACACCTCATTGCCTTGCCTTGGTTTAATGGAGTTGTAGCAAGGTTCAATACTTACATTTTTAAAGTACTTAGAAAAAGTATTTTGATATTCTTCAATACTTCCACCAAATGGAGGCCCATCCACTTTATCAGGAAGGTTAAATAGTACTCCGACTAGTTTGCCATTGGGAGATAATAGTTCGCTCATTTTTTTTGCATACGCATCACGCAGTTTTGGGTCGATGGCGCAAAAGAACGTTTGTTCTAAAATTAAATCGTACTTACCTTCAAGTTGAAAAAAGTCACCAACAATAAATTGTTCTTTTGGAAAGGTGGGCACACGCTGTAAAAAGTGCTTTTTACTTTCTTCTGCAAAATCGGCTAGGGTAACATTGGTAAAACCGTTTTGATGTAAATATTCACCTTCGTAGCCATTGCCACAACCAGGTATTAATATACGAATGGATTTATCTGTTAATTGGTCGATGTATTCTTTTAGTGGGGTAGAAGGGTAGCCAATATCCCAACCTGTTTGTTCTTCTAAATAGCGATTGTTCCAGTAGTTATTGTCCATTGGGGTGTTAGTGTGTTGGGGTGTTATGGTGTTATCGTTTTTTTAGAACTTCAGCACGTTAACACGCTAATACGTTCGCACGTTTTAAAGTGTTATTTTTTTATTAATCTTAAGAATTCTTTTCCCTTTTCAACTTCCAAGCAGTAATCACTTTCTTCATCCATAGTTAAGCAATCTACATTAAATATTTTTAACGTGTCTGAAACAAATTCATACAGATATATTCTTCGTTCTTTTTCATTTTTGAATTTTAGATAAATTTTGTCATGCTGCATACCCGCATCGGCATAGTCAAGATTTGCTTCATAATAAACTATACTGTCCAGACCAATTACCCTTCCATTTTCTTCTAGCTGAATGGGGTTGTTATCAATCATATAATTGCCAACAAATAATGTATTATTCACCATTTCTTTCAAGCCAACAGGAGATTTTATATATTTTTTGTTATCAATCACTAAATACATATTATTTAGCTCTACTTTAAAATAAGATTCTGTTGTGTCAGCGCTAAATATTTGCCCATTGGATTTACTTGTCATTAGTATAATATTATTAGCACCTCCTTCATGTAAATCTAGTCTCATAACAGATTTGTTATCTGATATTTTATAGAAGTCATCAACTCCCATTTTACTAGACTTTTTAGTAGACCTAGTTTGTTTTAAAGCATTTAAGTACTCTTCATTTACCCAAAAACCTATAAGCTCATCAGGAGTGTCAATATATTCTGTTTTTGTCTTTTCACTTTTGATATTTTCATTTAATTCTTTAGGAGATAATTCACAACCTAAGAAGATTAAACAGATTAATAAATAAAGTGTGTTTCTCATATTGATAGTTATAGTAGTTTTTTTAACATTAACACGCTAATACGCTAATACGTTCGCACGCTTAAAACTCATAAACAATTAAACCGCTACGCATTTTGGGTTCAATCCAAGTAGTTTTTGGTGGCATAATGCTGTTGGTGTCGGCAATGTCTTTCAATTGATTTACCGAAACAGGATACAATCCGAACGCCAATTTGGCTTTGTCTTTTTCAATATCGTTGCGCATTTTTTTTACGCCTTGAATGCCTTCCATAAAGTAGCAACGCTTATCTGTTTTCAAATCTTTCATGCCAAATAGTGGCTCTAAAATTTGTTTAGAAAGTATGTGCGCATCTAAAGTTTCTACCGCAGGCATAGAGTCAATTTTTCCTTTGTATGTTAGCTTGTAGCAGTTGTTGGCACTATGCATTGAAAAATCATGCAATTGCGTGGGCTTAAAATCAAGCGTAGTTTTTTCTACATCAAATTGCGTTGAAACTTTTTCTAAAATTTCTGCTTCGCTTAATCCGTTGGTATCTGTAATCAAACGATTAAAATCAAAAATATCTAGCGATGTTTCGGTAATGTAAAACGATAGAAAGAAGTTATAGTCTTCGTTGCCCACGTGCTTAGGATTGTTTGCCTTGCGCTCTTGTGCTAATAAATACGAAGAGGCGCTTCGGTGATGACCATCGGCAATGTACACATGAGGCACTTTTTCAAATTCGTTTTTCAAAAGTGCAATGTCTTTTTCTTCACTCACTACCCACACCTCATGTTTTAGCAAATCAGTAGTAGTGAATTCGTATTCGGGACGTTGTTTGGTAAACGTTTTTATAAACTGATTGATGCTGTCAACATCTTTGTAGGTAAGCAATACAGGTTCGGCATTAAAGCCGCAAATGTCTAGGTAGCGCTTAAACATTTCTTCACGCTCGGTTAAGGTTTGCTCGTGAATTTTTATCTTACCTTGTTCGTAATCTTCAACACTTGCACCTGCTATAATGCCTATGTAGTCTTGCTTTTCTCCCGATTGACGATAAATGTAAAAACACTCTTTTTCGTCTTGAATAAAAATGCCTTTTTGCTTAAATTCAACATACTTGTTGTGCACGTTTTGAAAACGTTCGTTTGAGTTTGGAAGTGTTTTGTCTTCCTTGTTAAACTCAGGATTGATGATGTGTATAAATGAATAAGGGTTGCTTTCGAGCTTTGCCTCTAACACATTTTTGATGTACGTGTAGTAGGGGCGAGAAGCCACTAAATGCACCTTGTCGCGCGTTGGGCGAATGGCTCTAAAGGGCTTTAACTTAGCACACATCTAACCGAGAAATTATTTTTTAAAATGAGCAATAATGATGTCAGCCAACTCACCACCAATACGGTCTTGCGCTTCGTTGGTAGCTGCACCAATGTGTGGGGTTAATGCAATTTTTTCGTGTGCTAAAATGGCAGGATTTACTACAGGTTCGTTTTCAAAAACGTCTAATGCAGCAGCAGCAACTCTTCCATCGTTTAGTGCTTCTAACAATGCGGTTTCATCAACCACACCACCACGAGCAGCGTTAACAATGCGCACGCCCTTTTTTACTTTTTGAAAACAGTTGGCACACAATACTGCTTTGCCATCTTCGGGCATTGGTACGTTTATAGAGATATAGTCCGACTGTGCTAATAAATCATCTTTAGAAACTAAATTGATGCTAACGTTTATTTTTTGGTTGGCTATTTCAACCGTAATTTCATCGGTAGATGATTTAGCATAACCATCGTAAGCAATTACATTCATGCCACAACCAAAGGCGTATTGTGCAATGCTTCTGCCGATACGTCCAAAGCCAATAATACCGAGTGTTTTTCCTCTTAGCTCAACACCTTTTCCGTATTTCTTTTTTAGTTCGTTAAATGTTTCTTTGGTGTTTGCACTTGGCATTCTGCGCTCAGAATCAAACGTCATTCTTGAAATAGAAAACATTTGGCCAATAACCAACTCTGCCACCGATTGAGATGAAGATGCAGGTGTGTTTACCACCGTTAAACCTTTTGAACGGGCATATTCTACATCAATGTTATCCATACCTACACCACCACGTCCTAACAATTTTAACGATGGACACGCATCAATAATATCTTTACGAATTTTAGTAGCACTTCTCACTAACAACACATCGTAATGTTTTGTGTTGATGTCTTCAATCAAATTATCTTGAGGAACATTTTCGGTTACTACTGTAAAGCCAGCTGCTTCTAATTGTTGCTTTCCTGCTGCAGAGATGCCATCGTTGGCTAAAATTTTTATCATGCTTTTTTTCGTGTTATGGTGTTAATGTTTTAGCGTATTAAAGTTGAATATTTTTTATCTCTCTAAAATCGTAATTCTTAATTTGTAATTCTTAATTGGATTTACCCTCTTTTTCTGGCTAATTCTTTCATTACATCTACCAATACTTGAACGCTTTCGAGTGGTAAAGCATTATACATAGAAGCACGGTAACCACCCACAGAGCGGTGACCTTGAAGTCCGTTAATTTTTGCTTCTTTCCACATGGCGTTGAATTCATCTTTTACCGCTTCGTTGGTAAGCACAAATGTTGGGTTCATGTAGCTGCGGTCTTCTTTAGCGCATGTACCTTCAAATAGTGGGTTGTTGTCTATTTCTTTATAAAGCAATTCTGCTTTTTGGTTGTTAATGTTTTCAATCCATTTTACACCACCATTGTTTTTTAACCAACGCATGTTTAGCATTGATGCATATACTGCAAATACAGCAGGTGTATTAAACATAGATTCTTTATCGTGGTGTACTTTTAAATCTAACATGGTAGGAATGGACACGCTAGATTTCCCAAGAATTTCTTCTTTTACAATGTACACCGTAGTACCTGCAGGACCCATATTTTTTTGCGCTCCAGCGTAAATTAAATCGAAGTCGGCTACGTTTATTTCTTTACTTAAAATATCCGAAGACATATCGCATACCATAGGCACATTTGTTTTCGGATATGATTTCATTTGTGTACCAAAAATGGTGTTGTTGGATGTGAAGTGCACATAATCTAAATCTTCTGGAATGTCATATCCTTTAGGTATGTAGTTGTAGTTTTTATCTTTTGATGATGCCAACACGTGCATTTGCCCCACATGCTTTACTTCTTTACTGGCGTTTTCTGCCCACGTACCCGTTATTAAATACCCTGCTTTTTTATTAGCACGCATCATGTTGTAAGGCACTTTTAAAAAGCCCAAGCTTGCGCCACCTTGTAGAAATAGAACAGTGTAGCCATCGGGTACGTTCAAAAGTTCTTTAACCAGCGAACGCGCTTCTTCCATTACATTCACAAAATCATCATCTCTGTGAGAAACCTCAATAAGCGATAACCCTGAATTGTTAAAGTCTAAGATGGCTTCTGCCGATTGTTGAAATACTTCTTGCGGTAAGATGCAAGGCCCTGCGCTAAAATTGTGAACTTTTGACATTTTTTAGAGAATTATAGTTTTTTGACAAATCTCTAAAAAATTCGGTACTTAAGAAAGTAGAAAGTGGAATAATTTTTTTATTTCTTCTCTAAATCTCGAGGATTGTTGAAGTTGTTGATTTTTTTGTCCACTCGAACATCTACGTCTTCTTCTAAAATCCATTTGTTGTTTTTCCAAACAAGGGCATTAAATGTTCCGTCTGGTTGATAGAATTCTTTGATGCCTTCCATTTGAGGATTTTCTGGGTTTAGGTGGTCATAAACGAGCCGCTTCCCATCTTTATTTTCGTAGTGTTTTAATGAAACAACAGCATCGTTTGAATACTCAAGTACAATGCGCTTTTTGGTTTCTTTACCCATTTTAAAAATAGGCGCACCAAATTTCACCTTATCTGTACTCATAAATTCTAGCACTTCTATTATTTTTTTTGTGCTCGTGCGGTTGTTGCCATTCCAGCCAAGTAGGGTGTAGGTTTTAGGATTTTTTCCGTTGGGAATAATCTCATAATACAGGGCGCCATACCAACTGCGGTGGTCAAGCAATTTATTTTCGGCATCAAATGTTCTGCGGTAATTGTCTTTTAATTCTATGATGTTGTAGGTGCCTTGTTTTTTATCGAGCGTAAGGATTAAGCAATAAAAATTATGCTCTTTGTAGCTATCTTCAATGTTCCAGTTAAAAATACGGAATACTTTATCGGGCGAAGTAATGGTGGACATTTTTTTGGATAGCTTAGGAAAGCCATAATTAAAAGCACCCTCTTGTTGCAACACTTTTTTTAGGGTTTGTGTAAATTCCTTGTTAAGCGTTTCCATTTTAGGAACAGATTCTGTTTTGCGGGTAACATCCAGCATTACAGATAACGAATCTTCCCATTGCTCAAAGGTAAGCTGGGCTTTAGCCGAAAAAGCTAGGCACGAAAATATAAATAGTGATACGAGGCCTTTTTTCATAATGAATATAATCTGTAAGCCCTCTAAACGAAAATAATGCCAAGATGTTACAAGTGTAAAGAATCCTTCTTTGCTAAAAGCTGTTCTTCGGTTTCTACATGGTCGGTATCGGGTACGCAGCAATCTACAGGACATACAGCAGCGCATTGGGGTTCTTCGTGAAAGCCCACGCACTCGGTGCATTTATCTGTTACAATGTAGTACACATCCATATCTACGGGTTCATTTTCTTTATCGGCTTCTACTTCCATGCCGCTGTTGTGGCCTTTTACTTTACCTTTAAGCGAAGTGCCATCGGCAAAGCGCCAAAGCGCACCACCTTCGTAAATGGCGTTATTAGGGCATTCGGGCTCGCAAGCTCCGCAATTTATACACTCGTTAGTTATTCTGATAGCCATGGGCTTTATTGCTAGTTATTAAATTATTTAAACGTAATTTTGCGCTGCAAATATAATAGGTAATTAGCCAATTTCAATGGAACTTAACATAAGAGTAAACAGCTTTGTTCAATTAGGTAAAATTTTTGACCACATTGGAAATAGCAAAGCATGGGACGGACATCATTTGGGTATAAATCAAGAGGAGTTTATGCAATTGGAAGCCGCCATACCCAAATCCAAGCTTTATAACGGTTGGTTTGAAGAGCCATTTGTACGCTTAGCATTTAAGAATTTAGCTACCATGCTAAAGCAACCCGCTTTAGAAAAATGGGTACAGCATTATGGGTTAGGAGATAATGAACCCTTAAAAACCATTGCTTTAATAATGGCAGGCAATGTGCCTATGGTGGGTTTTCACGATTTGTTGTGTGTACTTATAACAGGAAACAAAGCCAAAATAAAACTTTCTACCGATGACGCCATTTTACTTCCTGCCGTTTTGCAGGTACTCTTTTTATTAAATCCAGAATTTAAAGATAGGGTAGAAGTAGTTAAGGGCAAGCTCCAAAATTTTGATGCCGTTATAGCTACAGGCAGTAACAACACTGCCCGTTATTTTGAGCACTATTTTGGTAAATACCCGCATATCATTCGTAAAAACCGTACTTCTTTAGCGGTGCTTAACGGCACTGAAACGGATGAAGAACTAAAACTCTTAGCCGATGACGTGTTTACCTATTTTGGTATGGGATGCAGAAATGTATCTAAAATTTTTCTCCCGCAGGGTTTTGATTTAGACCGCTTGTTTGGTGCATTTTTTCACTACCAATGGGTGGCAAACAACAAAAAATTTGGTAATAATTACGATTATCACCGTGCCTTGTTTATGATGAACCAAGAACCTTTTTTGGAGAATGGTTTTTTTGTGCTAAGAGAAAACAGTGCGTTACACTCACCTTTGGCGACTTTAAATTATGAATTTTATCAACATATAGATACTGTTAATAACTTCATTTCTACACACAAAGAAAACTTACAATGCATTGTAAATAAAGAAGTTTTGCCTTATGGTGAGGCGCAACAACCATCGCTTTCAGACTATGCAGATGGGGTAGATGTGGCTGCATTTTTACTAAAATGTATTTGATAGTTTAAAAAAGAGTTTTAATTTAGCCCTCGATAACTAGAAAAACTATTAATCAAAAACTAATAAACATGAATAAACAATTACAAAACAAATTAAAAACGTATACAGCGTTAACTGCTGCTGCGGGTTTAGCTGCATCTACTGCTGATGCTCAAATCGTACACACTACAGTTAATTATAACGGTGGTTACGAAACTTACAACATCGATATTGATGGCAATGGATTAAATGACTTTGCTGTTGTATACGATCCGTTTGTAAGTACTTATGGATTAGGATGTATACCTACTGGAGGTCGTTGGAATGTAAATGCACTAAATGGAGCATTTATGTATGGAACAGGTGGTGTTGGCTTTAATTTACCTAATGACACTCAAATTGGCCCCTATACTCCTTATGGTTTTTATGGTGGTTTATATGGCGGTGCTGGTGCATATCAATTCCCTTGCTATACTAGTTATTATGGTACTTTTGGTGGAGGTTATTTTGATGGGCCAAGTGGTGAAAAAGTATTTGGTGTTAGGTTTGATAGAGACGGAGATACACACTATGGTTGGATTCGTATCAACTTAGTTGTAGAATCTAATTTCAATATCGACTGGACTGTAGTTGATATGGCTTTTGAATCTCAACCTTATGTAAGTGTATTTGTTAAAAATGCTTACGATACAAAGTACGTAACTACAACTGCTACCGATATAGCAAATACTGGTAATGCTTCGGATATGCAAGTATCTTTAAAAGCAAATACTGCACATACTTATTTCTCTGAAGTAAGCAATTATAAAGTTGTTTTAGCTAAAGCTGATGGTAGAGAGTGGAATTTTTATGATGTATTAGGTGCAATGGGTGCAGACTTCACTGAAGATGGTTCTGGAATTGATTCAACAGTTAATTTAGACCCTTGGACGTATGACTCTGATGGTGATGCGATTTTACAGAATCTGCCTTACAATATTTACACCATTACGTGGGATGCTCAAGGTAACCCTCTTAGAATGTCTGTAGATCCTATTACATTAAATCCAGTTTTAGGAGTAAATGATAAAACCAACAATGTAGCTATTTCTGCAGCAAATAAAACATTGAATGTTACTTCAGATAAAGCATTCAACAATGCAAAATTAAGAGTGTTTGATGTAACTGGTAAAGTGGTTCTTGAATCTACTTTAAATGGTAACAACTATTCTGCTAATGTAAATGAAGCAGCTGGTATTTATATCGTACACATTCTTACTTCTGAAGGAGTAATTACTAAAAAAGTAGTTCTTTAAGACATTGAGATAAATTAAAATGAAAAAAATTCCTACCAAATTTGGTGGGAATTTTTTTTTTGATAAATTTGTTACGTTATAACAATTAAAAACTAAAAAAAGCATGAACAAACAATTACAAAACAAATTGAAAGCGTATTCAGCTTTAACAGCTGTAGCTTCACTTGCTGCATCGTCTGCAGAAGCACAAATTGTACACACTGTGGTAAACTACACAGGTGGTTACGAAACGTATGACATTGACATTGATGCCGATGGCACTAACGATTTTTACCTTTTAGGTGTTGATTGGGGAGCTATGTACGGTTTGTCAGCAGGTAATTTAGTACACATTGGTGTTCAAGGTACCAATGCTCTTGTAACTTACGGTTCTTACTATGCTGCTAACTTAGCTGCTGGTGTTACGTTAGATAGCGCTACTACGTTTGCAGTAGCAGGTGTTTGGAGCGGTGGTGCTGGTTCTGGTGGTGCTTTTGGTGGTTTTTATAGCTATGCAACATCTGGTGGTGGTGTAAATTCTGGTTCATGGGGTAACTTTTGGGCTGGTCAAACGGGCTTTGTAGGTGTATCTTTCGATATTAGCGGTGCTACACACTACGGTTGGTTAAGAGTAACGCCTAGCGCAGATTTTGCAACTTGGACATTAGTTGACATGGCATACAACGCTACAGCTGGTGAGCCAATCGTTACTGGTCAAACAGTTGCTGTTAAAGAAAACAAAGCTAAATTTGGTATTTCTGCTACAGAAAACAGTTTAGAAATTGCTTCAGATGCTTCATTAATGAATGCTTCTGTTGAGGTGGTAAACATGTTAGGCCAAACAGTGGCAACAGCTACTATTTCTTCTAACACAACATCAATTGCTAAAACCTTTGGTTCAGGTATCTACATTGTTAGAATAGTTGACGAAAAAGGCAAAGCCATTACAAGAAAAGTTAGAGTATAGTTTTACTCCATTTATATTTTAAAAAACATCCACCTTTTTGGTGGATGTTTTTTTTTAACTATATTAGCCCAAACAAATCGCAAAAATTATGGATAAACGTTTACAAAACAAACTAAAATCGTACTCTGCGCTTTCTGCAGTAGCAACATTGGTGGCTTCAAGTGCCGAAGCACAAATTGTACATACCACTGTAAACTATACAGGTGGATTTGAAACTTACAACATTGATATTGATGGTGATGGTACAGTAGATTTTGCTGTAAATGCAGGTGCTACAAGCTTTCCACTAAGTTCTGCGGGTGCTTATACTGCAAAAGTTTCAGGTGTGCAACTTTATCCCAACGGTGGCAACAGAATGATTGGCACTTCTGGTTCGTATGTAAACACAGTTTACGCAATGAATGCTGGTATGGTTGTAAATTCAACTTATTATGGGTTTATATCGCAAGGCGCATTAGCAGGAAAGTTTGAAGTAATTGCTACATTCTATGGTGTTCCTATAACAGTTTACGAAGGAAGTTTTGGTCAGTTTGGCGATGGTGCTACAAAATTTGTTGGTGTGGAGTTTGAAATACCTTTAACAGGTGACACGCACTATGGGTGGTTACGCTTTAAAGATGTGGAACAAGATGGTTCATCTTGGACATTGGTAGATATGGCCTACAACACTGTAGCTGCTGAGTCAATCGTTACAGGACAAACACTTAGTGTAAAAGAAAGCAAAGCTAAATTTGGAATTTCAGCTACAGAAAACAGTTTAGAAATCGCTTCAGATGCTTCACTGATGAATGCTTCTGTTGAGGTGGTAAATATGTTAGGTCAAACAGTGGCAACAACAACTATTTCTTCTAACACTACATCCATTGCTAAAACGTTTGGTTCGGGTATCTATATTGTTAGAATCATTGACGAAAAAGGTAAAGCAATTACAAGAAAAATAAGATTATAATTATACTACAAATTATAATTTTAAAACATTGATCATTTTTGGTGGATGTTTTTTTGTGATGTGTTAGTCAAACTGTAATAAAATTAACAATATGAATAGACAATTACAAAACAAATTAAAATCATATTCCGCATTAACTTCAATTACTACTTTATCTTCATTTAGTGTTGATGGGCAAATTATCCATACTAACGTAAACTATACAGGAGGTTACGAAACTTACAACATAGATATTGATGGAAATGGAACAATAGATTTTACCTTAAATGCTTTTGGTTCTAACATTGTTAATAGTACTTACACTTTTAATATTGGAAGCTTAACTATTTCAGCAAATGGAGGAAATAAAATGATGGGTATTGGTAATTCATATGGTTCTTATATGAATACTGTTTATGCGTTAAATTCTAATTTCATCGTAAATTCATACAACTATGGATTTATTTCTGATGGTATTTTAGCTGGAAAAACTGAGATATTGACCACATCTTCTGGGTTTCCTGTCACCGTTTTTGAATTAAATCATGGTCAGTTTGGCGATGGTGCTACAAAATTTGTTGGTGTGGAGTTTGAAATACCTTTAACAGGTGACACGCACTACGGGTGGTTGCGCTTTAAAGATGTAGAGCAAGATGGTTCTTCTTGGACATTGGTAGATATGGCTTACAACACTTTAGCTGCTGAGTCTATAGAAACGGGTCAAATATTAAGCGCCACCATTCAAGAAAAAGCATTTGGCATAGCTAAAACTGCAGAAGGTATTAGTATTACTGCCGGACAAGAGTACATGGGCGCTAACATATCTTTAGTGGATGTGTTTGGAAGAGAGGTACACCAAGCTACTATTTTATCTAACAAAACAGATATTGCAAATAACTTTGCCTCTGGAGTATATATTGTAAGAATACTTCACAAAGGGCAAGTGTTTTCGTCTAAAATTATTTTTTAGGACTTTATATTTCTAAAAAAAGCCCCGAAATTTTTCGGGGCTTTTTTGGTTACTGCAATTCCTTTTTGTAGATGGTTTGCGTTGGGAATGCAAACTCTAATCCGTTTTCGTTGAATCGTGTGAGGATTTCTAAATTTATTTTCGATTGAGCCGTAAAAATATCGTCCTGTCTTCGAATAAAATAAATGAATAATATTCCAAGAGAATAATCGCCATAGTTGTTGAACGAAATGGTATGTTCACTCATAATCAAATGCTGGTTTTTATCTAAAATGTCTTTCAAAATAGCCATTGCCTGTTGCATTTTTTCTGGAGTTGTATTGTAAGTTAAACCAAGATTTATCACCACTCTTCGTGTAGGTTCTGCGGTTACGTTTTCAATTTCAGATTCAGAGAATTTAGAGTTGGGAATGGTTACTAATCTTCCGTCTAACGTTCTTATGCGTGTACTTCTAATGCCCACTTTTTCCACAAAACCATCAAACCCACTTACTTTTACACGCTCACCAATTTTAAAAGGTTTATCTACAAATATGATGATGCCACCAAAAATATTCTTCACGGTATCTTGTGCTGCTAATGCTAACGCCAAACCACCAATTCCCAAACCAGTAACCAGCGCCATAATGTTGAATCCTGCATTGTCAAGCGCTACAACAATACCCAAAGTCCATAATGCACCTGCTACGCCTTTTCTAATTACTGGAATGATGTGATCATCTAAAGAGCTTTCTTTTTTTTCTGCAATGGGAACAACAAGCTCAACAATTATAGCATCAACTATTTTAACTACCAACCATGTAATGTTTAGTACAAGAATTATGGTAAAAACATTAAATATAAAAGTGTCAACACTAGCTGTGAAGTGTAAGCGTTTAAACCCTAAAAATGCACCACCAATAACAACAGCGTACAATATTGGTTTTTCAATAACTTCAACCAGTATGTCGTCTAAGTTAGTTTCCGTTTTAGATGTTAATTTTTTTGCAAAGGTTTTAAATACCCAATAGATGACTTTTGAAAGAACAATACCCCCCGCTAAAAACAGCAAAGAGTAAAGCCAATTTTCTACAGTGTTGTGGTAAAAGGTTTGCGATAAAAAGTCATTAATGCCCATAGTGTGGTCTTATTTAGATTAAAACGAGCACAAAATTAACATAATAACAGGAAAATATAAGATTTTTTTCTACCTTTGCAGTCCTTAAAAAAAGCCGAGCGGCAGCGGCTACGTTAAACAAACTCTCAAGATGGCCGCTATTGAGATACAAACATTAAAAAGCCACAATGGCAAAAGACATTAAACCAATTGCTGATTTTGATTGGACGTCTCACGAAGCTGGAATTGCTGCGTATTCTGAAGATCAAATCAAAAAAGAAAACGAACTGTATGACGGTACGTTAACTCAAATTGCCGAAAACGAAGTAGTTATCGGTAAAGTAGCTGCTATTTCTAAAAGAGAAGTTGTAATCAATATTGGTTACAAATCTGAAGGGGTAGTATCTATCAACGAATTTCGCTACAATCCCGACTTGAAAATTGGTGATGAAGCAGAACTTCTCGTAGAAAAACAAGAAGACAGAACAGGTCAGCTTGTAGTATCACACAAAAAAGCACGCATGCAAAGAGCTTGGGATAGAGTAAACCAAGCATTAGAATCGGGCGAAATTGTTACAGGTTATGTTAAATGCAGAACTAAAGGCGGTCTAATTGTAGACGTATTTGGTTTAGAAGCATTCTTACCTGGTTCTCAAATTGATGTTAAGCCAATCCGCGACTACGATGTGTATGTTGGTAAAAACATGGAGTTCAAAGTGGTTAAAATCAACCCAGAATTCAGAAACGTTGTAGTATCTCATAAAGCACTTATCGAAGCTGAATTAGAAGAGCAGAAGAAAGTAATTATGAAAGGTCTTGAAAAAGGTCAAGTACTAGAAGGTGTGGTTAAAAACATTACATCTTACGGTGTGTTTATTGACCTTGGTGGCGTAGATGGATTAGTACATATTACAGATTTATCGTGGGGTAGAGTAAATCACCCAGAAGAAATCGTATCACTTGACCAAAAAATCAACGTGGTAATTCTTGACTTTGATGATGATAAGAAAAGAATTGCGCTTGGTTTAAAACAATTATCAGCTCATCCTTGGGATGCTTTAGACGCAAAACTACAAGTTGGCGATAAAGTAAAAGGTAAAGTAGTTGTATTGGCTGATTACGGTGCGTTTATAGAAATTGCTAACGGAGTTGAAGGTTTAATCCACGTGTCAGAAATGAGCTGGGGACAACACCTACGCACTGCACAAGATTTCTTAACTGTTGGTCAAGAAGTAGAAGCAGTAGTGCTTACTTTAGATAGAGAAGAGCGTAAAATGTCTTTAGGCATTAAACAATTGACTCCAGATCCATGGGAAGGTATCGAAAGCAAATACCCTGTTCAATCTAAGCATAAAGCAATCGTTAGAAACTTTACCAACTTTGGTGTGTTTGTAGAGTTAGAAGAAGGTATTGATGGATTAATCCACATTTCAGACCTTTCTTGGAGCAAAAAAATCAAGCATCCATCAGAGTTTTGCGCAGTAGGCGATAAATTAGATGTGGTTGTTCTTGAGTTAGACAGAGAGAACAGACGTTTAAGCTTAGGTCACAAACAATTGGAAGAAAACCCTTGGGATGTATTCCAAACAGTGTTTACCGAAGGTTCAGAGCACCAAGGAACTGTTATCAAAATGCAAGATAAGTCTGCAATTGTTGGTCTTCCTTACGGTTTAGAAGGTATTTGCCCTGCTAAACACACTAAGAAAGAAGATGGTTCATTCTTAAAAGCAGATGATATTACCAACTTCAAAATTGTAGAGTTTAACAAAGACGCTAAGAAAATTGTAGTGTCTCACACAATGACTTACTCTGATGAAGTAGCAGATACAGGTGCTAAAAAGACACCAGCTGGTAAAAAAGATTCTGCAGAAGGTAAATCAGTAGATAAAGTAAATGCTCAGTCTGAGAAATCAACATTAGGAGATATCAGCTCGTTAGCTGCCCTTAAAGAGCAAATGAATAAAGGTAAATAGTAGTTT
>CAYVVI010000032.1:0-15042 GCA_964455265.1 uncultured Flavobacteriales bacterium
GCAGCACCAGTTACCATGTTTTTAACGTAATCCGCGTGACCTGGACAGTCAACGTGTGCATAGTGACGAGCTACTGTTTCATACTCAATGTGTGAAGTATTGATAGTAATACCTCTTTCTTTCTCTTCAGGAGCGTTGTCAATTGAAGAGAAGTCACGTGCTTGAGCAAGACCTTTAGATGCTAGAACTGATGAAATAGCAGCAGTTAAAGTCGTCTTACCGTGGTCAACGTGACCAATAGTACCGATGTTTACGTGCGGTTTTTTTCTTTCGAAATTTTCTTTAGCCATTTTTCTAAGTAATTAATAGTTTATGTTTTTAACTCTTGTTTTTATTGTTGTTTTAATCAAAAAAACCAATTCTATAATCTTTCAATAGAGCCGTTGAGCAGGATTGAACTGCCGACCTCTTCCTTACCAAGGAAGTGCTCTACCACTGAGCTACAACGGCTTCTGTGTTGTTATTGGTTATATTTCGATAACGAATAACTTCAATAACCGATAACTCAATAGAGCGGGAGACGGGACTCGAACCCGCGACATTCAGCTTGGAAGGCTGAAGCTCTACCAACTGAGCTACTCCCGCAAATTTTGCTTCTGTAAAATCTAGTGGGGAGAGCAGGATTCGAACCTGCGAAGGCATACACCAACAGATTTACAGTCTGTCCTCGTTGGCCGCTTGAGTATCTCCCCTACTTATTTTTCTACAGCATCTTTAACTTTTTAAAGAACTCTTTTGAGCCAGTGAAGGGACTCGAACCCCCGACCAGCTGATTACAAATCAGCTGCTCTACCAACTGAGCTACACTGGCGCGGTTTTCAGCCACTTTTTTGCATAAAAAAAGCGCACCGTTTTTTAATTCGGTGCGCAAAGTTAGAAATAATTTGTCTACTACAAAATAAATGCCGAAATATTTTTGGCTCTATTTTGATTTGACTTTACGTATTTGGCGCCTTAATGCCTCAACAACTAGGTCGGTTGCTTCTTCAAATGATTTGCATTGTTTTTTGGCAAATAAATCTTTGCCAGGCACAGCCAGCTTAATTTCAGCAACTTTATTGTCGTTTTGGGTGCTTTTGTCTATTCGTAAAAACACTTCTGCACCTATTATTCTGTCGTGAAACTGGGTTAATTTAGTTACTTTTTCGCTTACGAAATCTACCAACTTTCTGTCGGCATCAAAGTGGATTGACTGTACATTAATGTCCATGGGTTACCTCCTTAATTATTTAGTTTATACTTTTTATGCTCTTGGATGCGCCTGTTTGTAGGTGCTTTTAAGTTTTTCAATGGTATTGTGTGTGTATACTTGTGTAGCAGCTAAGCTTGAATGTCCGAGTAGTTCTTTTATAGCGTTCAAATCTGCTCCGTTGTTAAGCATGTGGGTAGCAAATGTGTGGCGCAGAACATGAGGACTTTTCTTTGCTATGGTTGTTACGCCATTAAGGTAAAACTTTACTTTATTGTACACAAATTTTTCGTACATTTTTTTTCCATTATCTAGCAAAAAAAGGTGTTCTGAGTTAAATCCTTGTTGAAATTTAAGGGTGTTGTATTCGCTAATGAGTTGCCAAAGTTCTTTTGTTATAGGTACTTTACGTTGTTTATTGCGTTTACCCAACACAATAATAGCATCCGAAGAAATATCGGAATCTTTAAGATTAATTAATTCTGCTCGTCTAATACCTGTTTGATAAAGCATTTCTACCATTAACATATCTCTAGTAGTAGAAAAATTGGTAACTTCTGAACGAATGTGGCTTGTTAGCGCTTGCATACCCTTTTCTTCAACATAAATAGGTAAACGTGTTTTTAGCTTTGGCACTACAATCCTAAGTGTGGGATTTGTAGTTAAAACTCCTATTTTATTAAGGTATCTGTAGTATGATTTTAGGGTAGATATTTTTCGTTTTATGGTTGAGGGTTCGAGTTTTTCATCGAAGTAAGAAGCAATCCACGTACGAATCATTTGGCTAGTTGCCTCTTCTGTGTTACTTATCGCAAAAGTAGATTGTAGAAATGATTGAAATTGCTCTAAATCGTTTTGATAGGAACGAACTGTATGCTGAGAACTTCTCCTTTCGGTTTGGAGGTATTGAATATACTTAAGTATCATAAAACAGAAAAGCGGAGTAAAGTTACCTTTATCCGCTTTTACGCAATATTATAAACTTAGTTACTATAATTCTTCAGTTGCTCTCAACTTCTGAATATAAATAGCTTTTTTAACTTCTTCTCTTCTAAGAACAGACTTCTTTGTGAAGTTTTGTCTTTCTCTTAGTTCTTTAACAACGCGTGTTTTATCGTACTTTTTCTTGTACTTTTTCAACGCTCTTTCGATTGATTCGCCTTCTTTTACAGGTATAATTAGCATACGTGTTGGTGTTTGTGTTTTTTAATTTGGATTGCAAATGTAAAACAAATTATTTAATCTCAAAAAATTAATACGAGAATTTTAAATAAAATGGCATTATATTGTTTTACTATTTAATTGATTAATGTCCTTTTGCTGCTATGTAACGTTCTGCGTCTAGGGCTGCCATACAACCAGTGCCAGCAGCAGTAATAGCTTGTCGATAAGTTTTATCAGCAGCATCGCCAGCTACAAATACACCCTCTACATTGGTTTTGCTTGAACCAGGTACATTTATAATGTAACCTACTTCGTCCATATTTATAAATGGTTTAAACACATCTGTATTTGGCTTATGACCAATGGCTACAAAAAATCCTGTACAAGGAATTACTTTCGTTTCACCAGTAGTTCTTTCTTTTACTCTTACACCCGTAACCAAATCGTTTTCTCCAAGAACTTCAACCGTTTCGGTATTGAAAAGAATTTCAATGTTTGGGGTTTTCTTAACGCGTTCTTCCATAATTTTTGATGCACGGAATTTATCGCTACGCACCAAAATAGTTACTTTTTTACAAATGTTTGATAAATAGTGTGCTTCTTCGCAAGCAGAATCGCCTGCGCCTACTATTACTACATCTTGACCACGATAGAAAAAACCATCGCAAATGGCACATGCAGAAACACCACCACCAACTTTAAGATAATGTTGTTCTGATGGAATGCCTAAATATTTAGCCGTTGCACCTGTAGAAATAATTACCGTATCAGCATGAATTTCTTTATTATCATCTACCCACACTTTATGGGGTGTGCTTGAAAAATCTACTTTAGTAACCCATCCACTGCGCACGTCTGTTCCAAAACGCTCGGCTTGTTTTTGTAACTCTACCATCATTTCAGGGCCTGTAACTCCATCGGGATAACCAGGGAAATTTTCTACTTCATTAGTAGTGGTTAACTGACCACCCGGCTGCATACCTTGATACATTATGGGTTTCATATTGGCACGTGCTGCATATATTGCCGCTGTATATCCTGCTGGGCCTGAACCTATAATCAGGCATTTCATTTTTTCTACTTCTGTACTCATATTATTTTTTGCTCTTAACGTTTCAATTTAGGAACGTAAAAGTAGTAAAATTGTTCGTTTGTAAATGTGAGAAATGTCACTCTGTAGAAAGTTACTTACAAATTACCGTATCTAAGGAGGGGGCATATCCTATCCAAGCACCTAAGGCAGCATCCCCTTTTATGTTTGAAGGAATTGTGGACGGTGATGCAAATGGGCTATTTTCACTTCTAATTTGATCTTCAAGAACTCTTAAAAAATCGTAGCTCTCTTTGTTTATGGATGAAAACTTTATAACTACTGTATCTCCCTTTATAAAATACCTTGAGTACGGTGCATAATCATCGGGCTTTGTTCTGTTGGGTTCTGATGGTCTATAATAGTAAAAATCAAATGTCAGTCCATCTGAAAATTTATCATCAAATGCGCTTCTGTTTGGTGGTAAAAACCTAGTGTCTTTTTGTTGACCCGCTAATTCACCATTTTGATAACTATTTATTCGCATACTATACCATCTGTAGTAATTGTATTCCCCTGCGGGATCACTTAATCTTGCCCATACATAACCGAGTGAGTCTTCCGACTTTGTGACAGGTTTAAACCATAACGAATCGAGGGATACTGACTTTGGTATTGTGGTTGATGAAAACCATTTTTTCCCTTCGTGCTCTATCGTTAGCTTGTATGTTGTTTGTTCTTTTCCGAGTAGAATTCCTCCTAACCCTAATGTATAAACACAATAATTTAATCCTGTTAGTTCTTCTGGAGGCATTCCTGTTGCCATTGAAATGGCATCAATTTGCTCTTGTGTAAGGTCTGACATACAATACTCCGTAAGTTGCACTTCTTTACTGCCGTCACTTACCTTAACAATTGCTCCTTTTACAAACATGTTAGCAAAGGTCTCTGGACTTATAGGATCAAAATATCCTACGCTTTTGGTTAAAATAATAACAGGTGGTAGGTTGGTTTCGATAGAACCTTCTACAACTAATTTTGGCTCGTATTCTGGTAACTCAATTTGAATTTCTTTTCTACAAGAAAATACTGCTGTTAGAAATATTGCTACTATGATTAATCTACTTGTTCTCATTTTGTCTAAAATTTAAAATTCCACGTAACAGAAGGTAATATTGGAAATAAGCTTACTTGAAATGCGGACGTTTTAAAATTGCCTCCAAATACATCGCCTTCATTAGATAGATATATTAAATAAGGATTTGCTCTGTTGTAAAAATTATATACTGAAAAAACCCAGGTGGAGACTATACGTTTTTTTATTTTTTCTGTATCTCCGCTAATTGCATTTTTTCTGGTTTTAAATTTTGTGCCATTTATTGTGAGAGCAATATCTGCCCTATGATATGCTGGCATTCTGAAACCATTTCTGGGCCCATATTCTGTTATGTATTTATTTTCGTAAATATAATACGCCACTGGAAGTGTTAAAGTACTTCCAGTGGCGTAAACAAACACTCCTCCCAAGCTAATTTTATCATTAAAATCATATGCAAGTACAACGGATAAGTCATGTCTTCTGTCGTATTTAGCAGGAAATAATTTTCCTTCGTTTATTTCCTCAAAAATCCTATCTGTTTTGCTCCAAGTGTAGCCAATCCATCCAGTAAATTTACCATAGCGTTTTTTCAAGAAAAATTCAGCGCCATAAGAATATCCTCTACCAAAGGTAAGCTGGTTGTCTACATTGTCATTTACATTATCTCTTGGTTGTGCGGCATTTTTATACTCTATTAAATTTTGTAAATCTTTATAATATACCTCAACTGATGCTTCGAAATTATTTTTGAAAAAATTCCTAAAATACCCTAAACTAATTTGTGTTCCTATCTGAGGTTTTACTATGTCTGTGCTAGGAAACCACAAATCTGTAGGCAATGAAATAGAGGATATGGATGATAGATGTACATACTGATAGTTGTGTGTAAATCCAACCTTTATAGACGACTCATCTGGAAGTAAATAACGAACTGCTAATCGAGGTTCATAGCCAAAGTACGTTTTTATATTTTCGAAATTATCGTAATTTATGATGGTATCCGTTTCGTCTTGATCGTTCTTAACAAAACGTTTAAAAGGACCCATGTGCTGAAATGCTGAAAGGCGAATTCCTGCATTAATTTTTAAATTTTTATTAAAATCATACTCGTCTAGAAAATATACAGCGCCTTCATTGGCATATATTTTAACAATATCTCCCGTGTTGAATGTTGTTTGTCCTGATTTTGCAGAAACAGACGAGGGTGTAAACGTGTGAAAAATGTATTCTGCTCCAAACTTAATATTATGGCGAATATTAGGAAAATAAGTGAAGTCTGATTTCAAGTTCCAATCTCTAATTCCAGAATATAATTCAAAATCAAACTGACTTTGGCTTGCTTGAAAAGCAAAATTATAATCACTAAAAATTGCCGTAGTATTTAAAAATAATTTATCGTTAAATAAATGATTCCACCTCAAAGACGTTGTTGCATTTCCCCAAGGAATTCTAACACCAAAACCTCTCTCTTCATCATTAAATGTAAATACATCTCTCCCAAAATATCCGCTTAAGTATAATCGATCTTTATCAGAAAGTGTCCAGCTTGCCTTTGCGTTTAAATCGTAAAAATAATAGCCAGACCCTTTAAATGCAGAAGAATCGCTAATAAATGGCTCCATCAATACATCTATATAAGTTCTTCTACCAGAAACAATAAAACTACTTACATCCTTTTTTATCGGTCCTTCAACTGTCAGTCGAGAGGAAATTAACCCTATACCGCCTTCTGCATGATACTCCTTGTTGTTTCCATCTTTCATCGAAATGTCTAAAACAGAAGACAACCTACCTCCATAATTTGCAGGCATTCCACCTTTTATTAGGTTTACGTTTTTTATAGCATCTGAGTTAAAAACAGAAAAGAAACCAAAGAGGTGCGAAGCATTATAAACAGTAGCTTCATCTAATAAAATCAAATTTTGGTCGGGACCACCACCACGCACATAAAAGCCCGTGTTGCCTTCTCCTCCAGATTGAACGCCTGGCAAATATTGAATGGTTTTGAGCACATCAATCTCACCAAAAAATGCTGGAAGTTTTTTTATTTGAGACATCTCCAATTCAATGGTTCCCATTTCAGTGCCTTTAGTATTGTTGTCAGAGCGTTGGGCTTCTACAACTACTTCTTCCATAATATTACCTTCTGTTTTAAGGTCTATATTGATGCGTAAATCTTTATCTAAAACAATTTTTGATTTATACTCTTCAAAACCAAAATAACGAACAATAATGGTGTAGCTACCTTGCGGAAAGGTCATAGAATAAAACCCATACTGATTGGTTGTTGAGCCCTTCATTTGTTCTTCAACAAAAACTGATGCACCCAATAACACTTCACCGCTACTTCCGTCTTTTACATAACCACTTATTGTGTATTTAGTTTGTGCAAACAGCACAACGTTTAACACGGTAAATAAAATGGAAAATATAAATTGCTTAAATGGCATACGGCTATAACGTAAAACAAACAAATTTAGTAAGAGTTTAGATAGGTTTTACAAAAAATGAGCAATGATGATTAAGTTGGATAAACGAAAAATCCCAAGCCAATCGGTTGACTTGGGATTTTTAATTAATTTGTATTATAAGCAGAAACTTACTCCACCACCAACTTACGGAAGGTTGTTTTTATACTAAAGCGTCTTCAAAAAACTTTCGGGAGTCATCACAGGAAAATCAGCATGTTTGTAATCTTTTGTGTTGCGGGTAATAATTACCTGAATTTTTCCTTGTTGAATGGTGCTGTAATATTGCAAAGCATCTTCAAAATCGGAAAAAGAAGATACCAACGCTAACTCAACGGCTTTTTTATCTACTTCGATAACTTTAACCAATAAACTCAATTCTCTCAACTTGTCTATCACTTTTTGATGCGATGCCAAGCGCCTTAACACATAGTAGGTATTAGAAAATGTTAAAGAAGTAACGTAAATGTTTAGCTCTCGCTTTTCGGCTAAAGCAAACAACTGCGCTGCGTGTGTAGAGTGTGGCTCACGGTCGGTTAAAAAATCAATAAGCACATCGGTATCAACAAATACTTGCTGCATTATTTGCGGTATTTTTTGGTGAGAGACTCTGATAGTTCTTCTTTATACGAAAAGCCCTTTGGTGCTTTAAACGATGACTTCAACGACTTGCTTAAAGGTGTTAGTCCTTTTGTTTTGTCTTCTTTAGAGGTAGCCACCAACAGGCGTAAGTAGTTTTCTATAATGTCAGACAAGCTGCGCCCTTTGCGCTGCGCATAACGCTTGGCTTTCTCTATCACTTCTTCCGAAACAGTAAGGGTAAGTTTGGTTTGGTTCATAATTACACGTGTTTTATTTTATACAAAGATACGTATATTTTAATACAACGAACCTACTAAAACGAAATAAAAATCCCAAACATTTTTTATTAACAATTCGTATATTTGGTAAAAAATTAACTAATTGAAACAATTCATCCTCACATATTTTATTCTTCTTATCTCATTAACATTACATTCCCAATTGGTCTTTAGACAAGATGTTGTTCAAGGAGGAATAACGGGAGGAGGCTTTTCTACTTGCTTGGGTTCGGGTTCGGGTGATGTTGAGTTATATATAGAGCCCGGAAGCACTATAAAAGAAGCATGGTTGTTTTGTTATAGAACAGGTTACGAAACTCCCAATGCTACCATTGTTTTTAATGGAAGTAACTATCTGTTTAGTCCAGAAAATCAGCTATCCCCTTTAGTAGACAACTTTGGTTCTTGGGCTCCTGCCTATGCCGTTCATGGTATTGATATAACTAGTGATGTTTCTGCTTCGCAAAATATCTATAATGTTGATATTCCACCACAACCTGTTCAACCTTGTGCCAATTGTGTTTATGGAGCGGTTTATGTGGTTATTGTTTATGAAAACTTATCTCTGCCCAATACGGCATATTCTATATTGCTCAACGACAAAGACAATACCGCAACAACAAGCTACTCGGTAAATCAGCTTAACGAAATTGACGTGTCTCAGCCCGTTGGCTTTGCGGTACATACAGATAGAATAAACGATGGAAACGACCAGTCTATTTTAAGAATAAACGGCACTAATATTGGACAAATTGGAGGAAACGATGCCGTAGATGCTCCTTGGGGGTGTGGTGTAAAAGGGCATTTTTACTATCAAAACAATACATTGTTTGGTTTAGATGATGACGTACCAAATAACACCGTTGATGCTTCTGATGGTTTGGCTGATATTTCTTCTTATTTATCTTCAAATAGTAGTTTTGATTTTAGTTTACAATATGTAAATCCCACTTCTCCAAATTTAAACACTAATAGATATTTATCTTATTATGTTTCTTACACAACCCCCTGCACCGAGCTTCCCACCACCTTAACGAAAGACACCACTATTTGCTACGGAGCAGCGGTAGCTTTAGAAGCCACAGGCGGTACGGGGTATGAGTGGTTTCCGCAAAAGAATTTAAGCTGCTACAACTGTGCTAACCCTACCTTTACAGGCGACAGCACCACGCTTTACACCGTACGCATACGCAATGGGGCTAATTGTAGCAAAGTGTTGCCTGTGCGTGTAGAAGTACTGCCCGAACTAAAAACACAAAGCGTTAGCACCACCACCTCCATTTGTGGAGAAGATGGCGCAGAAGTAAGTATAAGCGCAGTTGGCGGTAGGTCTCCTTATAGCTATACGCTTGGTACTGCAACTAACAGCACAGGCAACTTTAGCAATGTGTATGCAGGCAACCACACCATAAACATAGAAGATGCGTGGGGCTGCACCACCACCCAAAACATAACGATAGATAGCGTAAATCTTGCCACAGCTAATTTTACAGCCACCCCTACCTTTGGTAAAGTCCCTTTAAAAGTACGCTTAACTAACGAAAGTGCCAACACCACCAATTACCAGTGGTATGTAAATGGCGAACTACAAGCCACCACCCGCAACTGGGAAACCGTACTAAACCCTTCGGGCAGCTACGAGCTAATGCTGGTTACTTACAACAAACAACCCCAATGTGCCGATACATTGTGGCGCACCATCCACGCCTTCGACAGTGCGCAAATCATCATCCCCAACGTGTTTACCCCAAATGACGATGGGCTTAACGACCAGTTTAGTGTGACTACTTTTGGAGTAAAGAAAATACATTACCAAATCTACAACCGCTACCAAACTTTATTTACCGAAGGAGAACTTTCTACCAGTTTGGAAGAAGTAAAATCTGTACTTTGGCTCGGCACCAACCCCGACACCACCACCCCCGCCAAACCCGATGTGTACTTCTACATCATCACCACCTACGATTGGGCGGATAGGAAAAAGCATCATACGGGGTATGTTCACCTCAAACGGTGAACCAATTACAAATTACTAATTACGAATTACTAGTTAAATGTGATGGAGTTTTTATGTGATGAAGAGATGAAGACCTTTTGACTCTTGCCCTGAGCGAAGTCGAGGGGTTATAGACTTTATGACCTTCGACTTTCAGACTTTATAGACTTTATGGACTTTCAATCTGTAACTTTTAACCTTCAACCAATTTACTATTGAACCAATAACCCAATGAGTCGGGTCTTCTCGTATGCTCCTTGCGGTCTCCTTCGGGTCTCCTTGCGATATGCTTCGGGTTAAAACACAAAAAAGCCCTGAGTTTTAAACTCGGGGCTTTAGTAGTTCAACTTAAAAAAGTCTATTACTTCGCTACACTAACTGCGCGTTTTTCACGAATAACCGTAATACGCACCTGACCAGGATAAGTCATTTCGGTTTGTATTTTTTGAGAAATTTCAAACGATAGTTCATCTACGCGTTGGTCAGAAACTTTTTCGCTTTCTACAATTACACGCAACTCACGTCCTGCTTGAATAGCATATGCTTTTTCTACACCTTCATAACTTAAGGCAAGATTTTCTAAATCTTTTATACGTTGGATGTAAGATTCTACAATTTCTCTACGTGCACCAGGGCGAGCACCTGACACGGCATCACACACTTGTACTATTGGTGATAGCATCGAAGTCATTTCTATTTCATCGTGGTGAGCACCAATGGCGTTGCACACATCTGGTTTTTCACCATATTTTTCGGCCAACTTCATACCTAAAATTGCGTGTGGCAATTCTGGCTCATCTTCTGGCACTTTACCAATATCGTGTAACAACCCAGCACGTTTAGCCGCTTTGGCATTTAAGCCTAATTCTGCTGCCATAGTAGCGCACAAGTTGGCTACCTCACGTGAGTGTTGTAATAAGTTTTGTCCATAAGAAGAACGGTATTTCATTCTTCCTACCATTCTAATTAATTCGGGATGTAGGCCATGAACGCCCAAATCGATACAGGTACGTTTACCTACTTCTATAATTTCTTCGTCTAATGATTTTCTGGTTTTGGCTACCACTTCCTCAATACGCGCAGGGTGGATACGACCGTCTGACACCAATTGGTGTAATGCTAAACGCGCGATTTCTCTTCGTATGGGGTCAAAGCATGAAAGGATGATAGCTTCTGGGGTATCATCTACAATAATCTCAACACCTGTGGCTGCTTCTAAAGCACGGATGTTACGTCCTTCACGACCAATAATTCTACCTTTTAACTCATCGCTTTCAATGTTGAATACCGACACCGAATTTTCGATGGCTTGCTCGGTTGCCACACGCTGAATGGTTTGTAGCACAATCTTTTTCGCTTCTTTGTTGGCGTTTAATTTTGCCTCATCCATGATGTCTTTAATATAACTCATGGCCTCAGTGCGGGCATCGCCTTTTAGTGCTTCTACCAATTGAGCTTTGGCTTCATCAACAGAATAGCCCGAAAGTTTTTCTAATTCGGCAACTTGCTTTTGATGTACCTTGCTAAGCTCTTCTTGCTTTTTGTGATTGATTTCTAATTGAGCTTCTAAATTGCCTTTTAGCTGTTGAATTTCTCTGTCTTTGCGGTTAACTTCTTCTGTTTTTTGATTGAGAACATTTTCCTTGTGCTTTATTTTATCCTCAGCGCTTTGAACTTTTTGGTTGCGCTCATGAATAACCTTTTCGTGCTCTTCTTTAAGTTGCAAAAACTTTTCTTTGGCTTGAAGCACTTTTTCTTTTTTGATGGCTTCGCCTTCTTTCTGTGCTTCAGCAATTATGCTATTTTTCTTGCCTTTTATGAGCGCGTTGGCGAGCAAATAGCCCACTACACCACCTCCGGCAAGACCGCCAGCAATGCTTATGATTACTTCTGATTCCATTTGTTAGCTTTTAAAAAACTTGGAATCTTTGGGTAGAAACTATCGGGATACGGATTGTAAGTAAGTTGCTAATTTTTGCTCCACATGTTCGAGCTCACTCACCAGTTTTTCGTTTTCTACACTACCTGTTTTTACAAGTAGTTCTGATGAATATTCAAGAGCAGTCATGGCAAGTAAGTCTTGTGCATCTTTCACTGCGTAATTTTGTTGCAGTTGTTTTACGTTATCGTTAATAGTTTGAGCGGCTTTACGCACATACTCTTCCTCCTCACGCTGAATGGTGAGTGGGTAGTTGCGTCCTGCTATATTTACATTGATTGAAAATTCGCTCATTTTTAGTTATTGAGTAACGATATGCATTTATCTATTTCTCTTACCAGCTCGTTTATTTTTAGCTTAGCTTCTTTATTACTTTCAGTATCTCCCGAGAGCGATTTTGCTACCGAAAGAACCTCATTTTGTTGTGTTAAACGTTTAATTTCTTGTTCCTTTAACTCTGCGGCTTTTTTCAACTCAGCAACTTGATTTTTAAGCAGTTCGTTTTCTGATTGAAGTTTGTTAGTAACTGCAATCAAAGCGTCTATGCTTTTGTTTATTCGTATTGCTATGTCAGATGTCAGCTCCACGTGAGTATGATAGTGCAAATTTAACATTGTTTAGATACAAATGGTAATTTTAAACGTTTAATTGTGTAAAGATTTGATTTTATTAAGCTTGCATGCGCTTACTTAAACGATAATTTTGGGTACGCTTTTTGAATAAAAGTGTTTAATTATGAAATCGAATTTACACATACTTCTTATACTGTTAGGACTCTCAAATGTAAGTTACGCTCAATCTCGCTATGATTCTGTGTCGTTTGCTTCGCCTGTGGATATCCCTTTGATACTTGCTGGCAACTTTGCTGAATTACGCAGCAATCATTTTCATACGGGTTTAGATATAAAAACACAAGGCGTTGAGGGTAAAAATATTTACAGCATTGAAGAAGGATATATTAGTCGCATTCGCATATCGCATTATGGTTATGGAAAGTGCGTGTATGTAACACATCCCAATGGATTTACTTCTGTGTATGCTCACCTTCAAAAATTTTCTGATAAAATAGAACAACACATCCGTCCAATACAATATCAAAATAGGTCTGAGTTGTTAGATATACCCCTTGAGCCAAATCAAATTAAAGTGAGTAAAAAGGAATTAATAGCTCTTTCAGGAAACTCAGGCAGCTCTACTGCACCGCACTTGCATTTTGAAATTCGAGACACCAAAACGGAACATGCCATCAACCCATTATTGTTTAATTTTCATATTAAAGACGATGTGGCTCCTACCATTTATGGCATTAAATTGTATAGCTTAAATGATGGATTTATCAATGGAAAAAATGCGGATGTAAAATTCGCTACCGAAGGATTGAATGGTACGTATTATTTAAAAGGATATCCTAAAATTGAAGTTGACGGAGAAATCGGTTTTGCCATTCACGCAATAGATAGACTTAACGATGCTAACAACCGATGTGGTGTGTATAAAGTAGAACTTTACTTAGATGATAAGTTGATTTGCAGTCAGCAACTAGACCAAATGAATTTTGATGTAAACAGGTTCATAAATGCTTACAAAGACTTTGAGGAATTCCATAAGAACAATCTTCACTATCATCGCTCGTTTTTATTGTCTAATAATCCTTTATCTGTTTACGAAAGTGTTGAAAATAATGGCAAAATAATTCTTACTGATGGGGCTAAACACACTATTGTTTACAAAGTGTATGATGTTTACAATAACATGTCAAGTATTAGCTTTGAAATTACACATAATCCATCCATGACAAAGCAAGATGTAAAACCCATTCGTAAAGGAATGCATACTATCTCTTTAAATCAACCTAAACAAATTGAAACAGAAGCTTACAGCATTTCATTTGATGATTCTACCTTTTACGAAGACGTGCAATTGCCCGTAGTGTATGATGATATGCATCATAAATTGCATTTGAACAATCCCTATTTACCCGTTCAAAAATATTTTGCCCTAAAAATAAATGCCAGTCATATTCCAGAGCATCTACACGAAAAAACTCTTGTAGTAAAGTTTGAAAAAGGACAACTAAAACCAAAAAAAGGAACTTTGGAGAATGGTTGGATTAGTACCGAGCTCAAAGAAACTGGCTCCTACTATTTAGTGCCCGACACCACTGCTCCAACTCTAAAAGAAATTAATTTTAGCAACGGACAATCGTTTAAAGGGTGGATGGCATTTAAATGGACAATACGAGACGACTTATCAGGCATCCATCAATACCATTGCTATATTGATAATGAATGGGTGCTAAGTACATATTGGCCTCAAAAAAATCTTTTAGAAATACCCTATTCCGAACTAAAAGACCTGCCCAAAGGACAGCACACACTTACCATTGAACTTACAGACGAACGGAAAAACTCAATTACAAAAAGCTATACTTTTTATAGAGAATAAATCACTGATAATTATCAGTAAACACAATATAACTCATTTATGTTGGTTACTTTTTGAGTATATTTGTTGAGAATAATGAAACAATTACTCCTTATAGCGATTTTACTTTTGGCATTTTTCGGAAATGCACAAAAAGAGAATGACACAACACGTACTTATGTGCAATTTTCTGGCTTTACCATTGATGCCCAAACTTACGAACCAGTACCATATATAATAGTTTACAACAAAAACTTAAAAAAAAGTACACTGTCCGATGCGTATGGATTTTTCTCATTTGTAGCTTCCTTAGGCGATACCATTTTATTTAGCTCCGTAACGTTTAAGCAATCAGAACACGTAATACCCAACAATGTAAAAGATCTGCATCTAACCCATTTTCAAGAAATGGAGCATGATGTAACTTTACTTAACGAAGCCATTGTAAGACCCTATGCTACCAAAGAGGCGTTGGCATACGCTTTCGTTTATGAAGACATTCCAGACGATGACCTAACACGCGCCTACAAGAACATCAACAACCAACTAATGATGGCGAAAGGCATGACTATAGTAGATGCCAATCTTAACTACCGTTGGGCAATGCAAAATCACATAAACAAAACCTACTACGCAGGGCAACTTCCTCCCAATAATCTGCTTAACCCTATTGCGTGGGTGTCATTTTTCAAAATGCTAAAAGACGGTCAGTTTAAAATTCAACCCTAAGTTATTCGTTATTTATATCTGAATAACCTTTCTAGTTTTGCCTCAAAATTTCATCGTTCAATCACGTCATCACACATCAAACTAAACTGTATATTTGTAAGGTGAAGACGAAAAATCCGATAAGTTTATTTTTTATATTTTTAG
>CAYVVI010000033.1:0-14845 GCA_964455265.1 uncultured Flavobacteriales bacterium
TCAAGTTTACAAGATGGCTAAATGGAGAAATTGATTTTTTTACTTTCTCTCCAGTAATATTTCTAAGACTTGTAGGTATAGGCATTGCAAGCAGTTTAATTGCGGGACTTTTTTCTTTTAAGTTAAAGAGAACATAAAAGCACTCAATTCCATTAAGGTCGATGTGTCCTATATATGGTATGGCTGTTAGTTTGGTCATTAAACTTTATATAATACTCTAAATTTTCACATTCTGCTTCAAACTTGTTAGTTTGTTTGTTCAATCTATAAAGAGAAATTGTAATAGTTTTCTCTTTATCTAATGGCTCGGTAACATACTTTGCATATTTGCCTTCATTAAAGTGAATTTCAACTCCATCAACAATAAGTTTTACTTCATTTGGCAAAAATTTAAAATTATGAGGACCAATACCAATTAGCGCTTCAAATTTATCACCCTGTTTAATCAAGTTTTGTAAGGGGCTAATAATTGGAAATAATTCAAAATAATCTCTAGTCGGAGGAGCTTCTGAAAGGTCAAATAATATATTTAACATGAAGTTTTCAATAATGATAAAATCGTATTTTAGTTTATTTCGAAATAATTCTACATTTTCAATAATACTAATCTTGAAGTTATTCATTAGATAATGACATGAATCAATTCGTTTTAATATGTTTTTTGAAAGGGATATGTTTTCTATTTGGATTATTTCTTGAAATAATTTTCTTTGGAATGATTTTAATAATACAAGTTCATTATTTATTTGGACTATACTACTTAGCGTATCATCAACGAGTTCAATCATAGAATTGAAAGCAGAGTCTATTTTTTCGACTAAGGAAGTTAATTGAGGGTTCACTTTTGAATTAAAATCTGAAGCATTATATTTTAAATTGAAAATAATCCTCTTAGTATCACCATTAATTATTAGCGCTCCTATCTTATAGCTGTTTATGAGTTCTATATTATCATTGTCTTTATTATTACATGAATATAGATATAGACTTAATAATAAAGTAATTGTAATAATATTTTTCATATTGTTAAATTTATTTCCTACCCCTTGCCTGCATAAACAAATACGAAAACACTCCGTCTTCGTGGCGCTTAACTAAATTCATTTCCGAAATGATTTTTTCTCTATCGCTTGGCTTTACTTTATGGTTCTCTACTAAATTGTTAAAGCCACTTAACATTAATTCTGTCCAATAATTTACCATATGCTCTCTGCTAGCACTGTCGCGTTTATCATGCAACATGTGTTGAGGATAATTTTCTATGTGGGTAAAGCCAGCATCGTGTAAAATGCCACCGAGTTTTACGCCCACAAAAGGGTCTCCGCCCATAGCTAGTTGTAGTTGATTATACTTATCCCAGTAGTCCATTAAAAAAGGGGAGTAGGGCTCTAAATGGAGGTGGTTGTTTTGTACTTCTGTAATATACATTACACCATTTGGCTTTAGTACTCTATGGCATTCGTTTACCACTTTTTGTGGGTTACTTACATGCTCTAATACCCAGCAAATGTAAATAGCATCAAAACTATTATCTGCAAAGTTCGTGTGCTCTGCATTCATCTGATGCAACGTATATTTTTCGTTAGAAAATTTGGAAGCTAAATACGCTTTGGCAGTGCTAAGTTGAATGTCAGAAAGCTCAATGCCAGTTACGTGTGCAGTAGCAAAGCGGTTGAGTAAAATTTCGGTTTGTGCACCTACGCCACATCCAATTTCTAAAATAGTTTTTGGAGAATTAAAGTCTATTTTTTCAAATATTTTTTCTTCTAGAACTTTTGCTTGAGACACTAAGCGGGTTTGTTCTACTTCATCAAATCCATGTAAATATTGTGTGTTCATATATTTATGTCATCCTGTCCCGATTATTTCGGGATCAGGATCTATGTAACTTGGGCTGCTGAAACAAGTTCAGCAAGACATGGTTAAAAATATTGTTGAATTTCTTTCTTAAGCGCATCTATTGTTTTGTAGGTAGGTAGTTTTCCTAATTCAGACGATATGCTAAAAATCATTTGCGCCAAATCTGCGCCACTTGCTTCGGGGCTTACATTTCCAGCAGCAACGCTAACCAAATGAATCATTTCATCTTTGGTTTTTCTTAACATCTCCCAGTTTTGTGGACTGATATAAATTTGCTGCGCTAAGTTGTGTTCAAATTCTTCACGGATGGATTTTACTAATTCTGCCTGTAAAAATTTACTACTCATTCCTGGTTTATGCACGCGCATTACCAAACTGGCAGGCGAAATGCGCTCTAGGAACAATATCATGCGCTCGTAAGCGTGTAAGCGCTTAGCTAAGGTTTCGTTCATGGCCTGTTTTCGTAACTCAAACTGGCGTTTGTTTTGGTTAAATTCCATGTATTTGTTGATAGCATAGCGCGTTATCAACAACAAAGTAACGGGAAGAATAGCTATTTTAAGAACTTCAAAAATGACGTATAGTGTGTTATCCATAAGTATTACTAAATATATGTGTTCAAAGTTAATAGAATATTGGCATAATTAAGTGAAAAAATAGCCGACTATAAATTAATGCCAAGGGGGTATTTTGTTTAGCTTTGTGTCAAAATAATACTATTTATATGCAAGAAGTTGCTCACAGGTTACAGAAATTAGAAGAATCGGCTACACTAGCCATGTCGCGTATGAGCCGCGAATTAAAAGCAAAAGGAGTGGATGTGGTTAACCTAAGTTTAGGAGAACCCGATTTCAATACACCTGATTTTATAAAAGAAGCAGCCAAAAAAGCTATTGATGATAATTACTCTAAATACACTCCAGTAAATGGATATGAGGATTTAAGAATAGCAGTTTGCAATAAATTAAAACGTGATAATAATTTAGATTATACCCCAAACCAAATTGTAGTATCAACCGGAGCCAAACAAAGTTTAGCTAATTTAATGTTGAGCTTAATCAATCCGGGAGATGAAGTAATTATACCAGCCCCATATTGGGTAACGTATGTTGAGTTGGTTAAAATGGCGGATGGTATTCCTGTAGTAGTTGACACTACTTTAGAAAGCGATTTTAAAATTACTCCCGAACAATTGAAAAATGCTATTTCTTCAAAAACAAGAATGTTATTGTATAGCTCACCGTGCAATCCTACAGGAAGTGTTTACAGCCAAGAAGAGTTAAAAGCTTTGGTTGACGTATTAAAAGATAAAGACATTCTAATTGTTAGCGATGAAATTTATGAGTTGATAAACTTTGATGCGAAACATTACAGCATTGCGCAATTTCCAGAAGTAAAAAACCAAACGATTGTAGTAAATGGTTTGTCAAAAGCATTTGCCATGACGGGTTGGCGCTTAGGATACATAGCCGCCCCAGAATGGATTGCTTCTGCGTGTAATAAAATTCAAGGACAGTTTACTTCTGGAACCAACAGCATTACGCAACGCGCAGCCATCACAGCATTAAACGCACCAGCGTCAAGTATTCATTATATGGTGGAAGAATTTGCAAAGCGCAGAGATTTAGTTCTTTCACTTATTAAAGAAATTAAAGGTATTAAAATAAACAAACCAACGGGGGCATTTTATTTGTTACCTGAGGTAGATTATTTTTTTGGTAAATCGTACAATGGAATTGTAATTAAAGATGCTGATGATTTATCTATGTATTTGTTGGAAGTGGCCCATGTAGCAACAGTTTCGGGTGGTGCATTTGGCAGCCCTAAAAATATTCGCTTTTCTTATGCCGCATCAGAGAAAGAACTGGTAGAAGCCATGAAACGCATTAAAACAGCACTAGAACAGCTTCTGTGAAGTCTATAAATAAAATAAGAGAACGCATCAACATCAAACTATTTGAGAGTAAAACTCAAGTGTTAATGATTGTTCGACTTCTGCACATTTTTGTGGCTTTATTCTCAATAGCTGCAATGATTTATTACTATGGATTTCCTCGCACAGAATTTTCGCATAAAGTATTTTTTAACATCATTCAAACAAGTTTTACGTTTTATGTTATTCGATTTTTTATAAAAATCCTTTACCATTTTCATCCGTTACAATTTATTAAATCTCACTGGCTAGAAGGTCTAACCGTCCTGTTTCTTATAGTAGAGGGATTGAACAATATTATATTTGGACGTCTTATTTTGCCTCAACTTTTTGTTAGAATGGGCTTTGATTCTTTTGAAGGGTTTTCTACATTTTTTATACAAACTTATTTCTTTGTTCTTCTTTTATTAGAGTTGAGAACAAGTGATAAATTGATGACAAAAATCAAAATTCAACCTGTTCAATTATTTACATTATCTATAGTGTTTATGTCTCTTCTTGGTGCGGGATTACTTATGATGCCAAACATGAGTACAGTTGGAGGAGGATTAAGATTTGTGGACTCACTTTTTTTATCTATTTCTGCATATAGTACAACAGGTCTTTCCACCCTAGATACTGCATTGGACTTAACATTTAAAGGTCAACTTGTATTGATGTTTTTAATAAAAATTGGAGGATTAAACATCATTTCATTTGGTGCGCTTTTTATACTAATGTCAAGATTTGGCGTTGGTGTAAAACATAATGAGTTGGTAGATGACTTCATGAATAGTAGCAATTCATATATTGGAGCAAGTTCATTACTAATGAAAATTGTTATTTGGGCAACAACAATTGAAGTTGTAGGTATGATTTTAATTTATATTGGACTTGGTAGTGAAGGTGTGTTTGCAGATGAAAAATTTAGAATATTTAGTGCTATTTTTCATAGTTTTTCTGCGTTCAACAATGCAGGATATTCAGTCATTCAAGGCGGTATGATGCACCCAGATATTATTAACAATTACTTTGTGCATACGGTTATGATGATATTAGTATTTTTAGGCGGCTTTGGTATGGTTTATTTGTTTGATTTATTTGAACCATCTCGACTAAGAGAACGCATGAAAAATCCTTGGAAAACAATTGAATTCGGCACTAAAATTTCTCTTTATTTTACCATAGTACTTTTGCTACTTGGAGCGGCTGTGTTTTTCATTTTTGAATACAACAATACCCTTTCAAATGAAAATATTTTTGTAAAAATGTTGTCGTCATTTTATCACTCCATGATTACAAGAAATGCTGGATTTAACACCGTTGACATAAGCTTACTTAGTATGCCTGTGTTTATAATTTTTCTTTTTTTAATGTTTGTTGGTGCTTCTTCAGGTTCTGCTGGTGGAGGTATTCGTACATCTACGTTTGCTATTATGTGGGCAGCTTTAGTATCAAATATTCGTGGTAAAAAGAATACAGAGTTATTTAAACGAACAATTTCTAATGATTTAGTGTTAAAAGCGTATGTGGTATTTTTATTTTTTATTGTAATTAACATAATTGGACCGTTTATCTTGTCTATTTCTGAGCAAGAATTAATTCGTTCCGGAGAAATAAGTTTTATGGATTTAGTGTTTGAACACGTTTCTGCGGCAAGTACGGTTGGTTTATCTACAGGGATTACAGCTAAACTTTCAGATGTAGGTAAGTATGTTTTAATATGCGCAATGTTTGTTGGTCGTGTTGGAGCATTAACCTTGGCCTATTTGATTGGAAAACGTGTTATAAGCACCAATTACAAATACCCAACAGCCGATACAATGGTAGGGTAATAATTTTATTATGGGAACAGACGTAAAACCTTATAAAAGTAAAGAAGGAAGCAAGAAAGAGCAAGTGGCAGAAATGTTTAATAACATCTCGCATAAGTACGATTTTTTGAATCATTTTTTGTCGCTAGGTATTGATAAACTCTGGCGAAAAAAAGCCATTAAAATTCTTAAAAAATATCAGCCAAAATCGTTGTTAGACATTGCCACTGGCACAGGTGATTTTGCCATTGAAGGATTACAATTAAATCCTGAAAAAATTGTTGGTGTAGATATTTCTGAGGGTATGATGGCAATGGGCAGAGAGAAATTAAAGAAGAAAGGGCTTGATAAAAAAATCACCTTACAATATGGAGATTCTGAAAATCTGCCTTTTGATGCCGCTACTTTTGATGCCATTACAGTTGGTTTTGGTGTGCGTAACTTTCAAAATTTAGAACAAGGTTTGGCAGATATAAAACGCGTGTTAACACCCAATGGAACATTAGTAGTTTTAGAGTTTTCAAAACCAAAGGCATTTCCTATTAAGCAACTATTTGGATTTTATTCCAAATACATCATTCCATTTTTCGGAAAATTAATTTCAAAAGACGATGCTGCTTATACCTACTTACCTGAGTCGGTTGAAGCATTTCCAGAGGGCGATGATTTTTTAAACATCATGAAAAAAGTGGGATATACCAACACCTTTAGAAAACCAGTTAGTGGAGGCATTGCCACTATTTATGTGGGCAAAAAATAATTGTGCAAGTTTTACGTTTTTATAACCGTATGATTAAGCTAAAGCGCATAACAGTAGTTTCGGTTCTACTATTTTTGGTACAGTATTCCTACTCTCAAAATTCGGTTCAACTTCAAAATTTGCGCACATTTGATGAGAAAAAAATTCATTTTGGATTTTCTTTAGGATACAACAACTCTTCGTATAAACTCAAAAACAATTATTCTAATTCCGAGCTTCATATTTTAGAAGTAGAAAATTTACCTGGATTTGATATTGGTTTGGTGTCTGTGTATCATATTTCTAAAAACATCAAACTACGATTTACGCCTTATATTTCTTTCCAAGACAAACAAGTAGAGTACCATTTTTTTCAAGGAAAAGACAAACCTTTGTTAATAGACAATCAGCGTATAGAATCCACTTTAATTGAATTCCCATTAGTATTAAAACTTAGAACCAACCGCATTGGCGATTTTGCTTCCGCAATTTTATTAGGAGGTAAATATGGTATTGATGCTGCTTCGCAAAAAGAAAAAGAAGATGCTGGAAAACCTTTTTTAAAAACAGAAAATATTGATTACGGCATTATAATAGGCGCTGGATTTGATTTCTTTTTACAGTATTTTAAATTTGGTTTAGAAATTAAGTACAACCACGGTATAAATAACATGCTTTTTAAAGAAAATTCAATTTACGCCAATCCTTTAGATTATATGCGTTCGCGTGTTTGGACATTTACCATTACCTTTGAAGGGTAAGGTGTCTGTCATTTATTTTTCAAACTTTATTACTATAGATGTTACAATAAAAAAGTTGTTGTGTGTAGTGGTGTTTCCTTGCACAAAAATGTTGTCACGACTATTTAGCCATCGCCCTTCTAAACGGCACAACAAATTGCTTTTTGGTGAGTAGTCAAAATTTAAAGAAAGCCCAGAAGTTTTAAATCCATTAGGTGTTCCTGTCGGAATGATAATGCCAGTTTCATCTTGATAATATTCTGCTCGTAAGGCAGTAGCCCATTTATCTGTAATGGAATATTTGGTTATTACTACAGGACTAAACCAATAATCTAGGTTTGAACTTGCTTTAATTCTTTGTTGTGTGCCAATATCAAAACCAACAATTAAACCAAGCTTATCTGATAGCATAAACTGTCCATAAAAGTTGTTAAAGTAGCGCATGCGTCTTGTTGTGTCGGGGTCATCTGTTCCAATAAATGTACTCCAATTAAATGTTACTTTATCAGAAGGTGTAAATTTTATTTGCGAACCAAATGAAGCAATAGAATTACCTGCTATTCTTTTAATTCTTTGCCAGCCATTACAAATCAAGGCAGCAAATTCCCAATTATCATTTGGGTTAAATGTTAGCTTTGCGCCCGATAAATAATAAGGCGAATTTTCTGCTAAAATAGAACGAGTCAATGTCCAGTTATCAGTAGAAATGGCGCTTTCAAAGCCAATGTGCGAAGCAAATATACCAGCATCTAACCAAAGACTATTTTTTTTATTCAGTGACAAACCAATGTTCGCCTCAAAAATATTCTTTACTAAATCGGGCTCTGATAAGTAATTATCGTTCACATAAGTTCCTGCATGTAATGCAAGGTTTGCTCTATACTTTGAGTGCTCAATACTTGTTTTTAAAATCCCAAGATTAAGGTTAAACTCGTTGTGTCTATTATGATTAAATAAAAATGGTTGGCGAAAATCGGAGTTTGGCTTATTAAAGTCATAAGCGTAGAAAACGTCTATAAATCCAGAAAAATTAATTTTAGGATTTTCATTTGTGATGCTGTCCTTTTGAGAAAAGCATGTGCTTCCAATTAGTGTTAACAATAACCCAATTGAATTTTTTATATTCATTGTCTTAGTTGTTTAGTGTTGTTCAATAATTTAACACACACCAAATGTATAAACAAAATTAGGCATTAAGTTTTTATTACATTTGTAATTAATCAAATTCATTTTCTTTAGAACTATAACTATTACCTTTGAGGGGTAAATGATTCATGAATTACAAATAACGTTACTTCCAGAATATGCACACGATGAGCAGCACATCCGCTCAATCATTGCACAGCAACTATCCTTACAAAATGACTTTGATTTTACGGTAGATAAACGCTCTATTGATGCGCGTAAAAAACCCGTTAAATTTGTTTTAAAAGTAACCGTGTATGATGGCGAGGAAAAACCTCTTGTTTCATACGCTATTCCAAATTATGCCCATGTATCAAATGCTGATGCTGTAGTTATAGTAGGCGCTGGCCCCGCAGGAATGTTTGCTGCTATTAAGTGCTTAGAAAAAGGACTAAAACCCATAGTGTTAGAGCGTGGAAAAAACGTGCGCGACAGACGCAGAGATTTAGCAAAAATCCACAAAGAGCATAGTGTTAATCCTGAGTCGAATTACTGCTTTGGAGAGGGTGGTGCAGGCACCTATTCTGATGGAAAACTATACACCCGTTCTACCAAGCGTGGCGATGTAACCGAAGTGTTACACATTTTAGTGCAACACGGTGCAAGCCCTGATATTTTAGTGGATGCGCATCCGCACATTGGTACCAACAAGTTACCGCAAATTATTCAATCTATTCGTGAAACCATTATTGCCAATGGAGGCGAAGTGCACTTTAATACGAAGGTTACCGATTTTATTATTGAAGACAATCAAATAAAAGGCGTAGTGGCGAATAACAAAGAGTTGAAAGCAGACCATGTAGTATTAGCCACAGGTCATTCTGCTAGAGATATTTTTTATTTGCTCAATGATAAAAACATTGCCATAGAATTTAAACCCTTTGCCTTGGGTGTACGCATTGAACATCCACAAGGGTTGATAGATGAACTGCAATACAAAATAAATCCAAGAGGAGAGTTTTTACCACCAGCAGCTTATAGTTTGGTAACACAAGCCAATGGGCGAGGGGTATATTCGTTTTGCATGTGTCCGGGTGGTATTGTAGCTCCGTGTGCTACCGAGCAAGAAGAAGTTGTTACCAACGGTTGGTCGCCCTCTAAGCGCAACAATCCGTATTCTAATTCGGGCATCGTTACAGAAGTACGTTTGTCAGACATTCCACAATTTGAAAAGTATGGCGCATTAGCAGGATTGGAATTTCAAAAAAGTGTAGAGCATACGTGTTGGCAAGCCGCGGGTAAAACCCAAAAAGTACCCGCCCAACGCATGATTGATTTTATTCAAAACAAACCGAGCACTTCACTTCCAGAAACATCTTACCAGCCAGGGCTTACTCCTGTAAACTTAAATGATATTTTACCCGAATTTATAGCTAAAGCGCTGCGCAAGGGCTTACAAGATTTTGGCAACAAAATGAGGGGCTATTTAACCAACGATGCTGTGCTACACGCACCCGAATCGCGCACATCATCTCCCGTGCGTATTCCACGTGATAAAGAAACTTTGCAGCATACACAAATTAAAGGACTATATCCTTGTGGCGAAGGCGCTGGCTATGCAGGTGGTATTGTTTCTGCCGCTATAGATGGTATGAAGGTGGTGAATCTTATAAGTCTGTAAAGTCGAAAGTCAACTACTCAATTTCTTCATTACTTATCAATCCAAACGCAAAATACCCTTTTTATGGTATTGCATAGAATAATTCTAAATAAGACTTTTGCTCCCGAAATAAAGTTTTATCAAAAAATTATCTATACACCATTTATATGAACAGAATTTTTACAACACTTACCGCATCATTAGTATGTATGTTTGGCGTTGCTCAAGGCAACAAAATTGAAGGCGTAGTTTTTCAGCAAGACAGCATTAATGCTTTACCAGGCGTAAGCATCTATCTTGAAAAAACAAATTATGGTACAATGTCAAATGGTACGGGGAGCTTTTCATTAATAGATGTTCCTGCTGGTAGCTACACATTAGTTGTTTCTAACATGGGCTATGCACGCCAAAAAAAGCAAATTAGCATCAAAGAAAATGAAACGCTAAAAATCAATTTTGTACTTATTGAATCCGTTTCAAAATTGGAAGAATTGGTTGTAATGACCAATGGTAATTCTGGTCTAAGAGAGATACCAGGGTCGGTATATTATTTATCACCTAAAGAACTTCAAAAATTTGCTTACACCGATATTAACCGCACACTAAGAACCATTCCTGGTGTTAATTTACAAGAAGAAGATGGCTATGGATTACGCACCAACATTGGCTTACGCGGAACAGGCGTAGAGCGTAGTTCAAAAATTACCATAATGGAAGACGGAATTTTAATGGCACCTGCTCCTTATGCCGAGCCCGCTGCATATTATTTTCCAACCATAGGCCGTATGCAGGGTGTAGAAGTAATGAAAGGAAGTAGCCAAATAAAGTACGGACCCTATACAACTGGTGGAGCAATTAATTTAATTTCAACACAAATTCCCGATGATTTTTCTGGTAGAGTTAGTTTGTGGGGAGGAAGTTATGGCGGACGCAACGTACATGCTTATGTAGGAAATGCCCATAAAAATGTTGCGTATATGGTTGAAACATTTCAATACGGTGCAGATGGATTTAAAGAATTAGATGGAGGAGGAAATACAGGTTTTGACAAGAAAGATTATTTAGCAAAAATTAGAGTTAATACCAATCCAGATGCTAAAATTTATCAATCACTTACTCTAAAAGCTGGACAAGCAACAGAGGTGTCTAACGAAACCTATTTAGGACTAACACAAGCAGATTTTGATAAAACGCCATTTAGAAAATATGCGGCTGCACAAGAAGACGTAATGACTACTTCTCAAACACAGTTTTCTGCTACGCACTTAGCGCGTTTTACTAAAAACGTTTCATTAACAACTTCTGCCTATCGTGCAGATTTTTCAAGAAATTGGTACAAGCTAGATAAAGTAAAAGACAGCACAGGCACCAAAACATCTATAGGAGATTTACTTGATGCTCCTTCAGAGTATGACGATGCGTATGCTATTTTAACTGGACAAACAAGCACCAACGATGACGCACTTTTTGTAAAAGCAAACAACCGTACGTACTATTTACAAGGCGTTCAAACAGCATTAAATGTGAATTTTACTACAGGAAAAATTGCCCACAATATTGATTTAGGTGCGCGCTACCATCAAGACCAATCCAGCAGAATACAGTGGGAAGATGCCTATGCGATGAACGATGGTTCTATGCTTTTAACTAAAGCGGCTTCGCTTGGTTCTGAGAGTAACCGTACGGTATCGGCTACGGCATTTGCAAGTTATTTGCAATACAAATTAAAATACGGAAAATTCACCGCTACTCCAGGTGTGCGTTACGAAAATATTTACACCATCCAAAAAGACTATGGTAAAAATGACCCTGAAAGAAAAGGCACGGATTTAAAAGAGACAGAAAACACTATCGACATGGTTATTCCGGGTATTGGTTTAGATTATCAGTTCAACAAACATACCAGCGCTTTTATGGGTGTTCACAAAGGATTTACACCTCCAGGATTTAAAGAAGAAACACTACCTGAAGAAAGTATTAATTATGAACTTGGTTCGCGTTACGTAAAAAATGCAACCTCTATTCAAGCAGTAGTGTTTTTTAACGATTACAAAAATTTGTTAGGGTCTGATTTAGCAGCATCAGGTGGTTTAGGCACTGGAGAAATGTTTAACGCAGGTGAAGTTCAAACCAAAGGATTGGAGCTAATGGCTACCTACGATGTGTTAGGAAAAAACAATCAAAGCAGAGTTCATTTACCCATTACATTGTCTTACACCTATACAGATGCTATTTTCAAAAATTCATTTGTAAGTTCGTTTGAAGAGTGGGGAACAGTAACAAGCGGAGATTATTTTCCATACATGTCAAACCACCAGTTGGCATTAGTGCTGGGTGTTGAGCATAACAAATTTAACGTTAACATAAGCGGACGCTATAACAGCGCCATGAGAACACTTCCTAGCCAAGGAGCTGTACCAGCAGAAAATCTAATACCAGCGTATATGTTGTTAGATGCAAGCGTTAATTATAACTTATCGTCTTATATATCTTTGTTCGGAAGCGTTACCAACATTACCAACGCAACCTATTTAGTTGCCAGACGCCCCGCAGGTTTAAGACCAGGTATGCCACGTGCGTTTAACATTGGCTTAAGAGCAAATTTCTAAAACTACAAATTCACCTAAAATAAAAATCCCCTTCAACGAGGGGATTTTTTATTGTTAATGGTTTGCGATTTTGTGCAGACAAAGCTTAATTAAACCACTGAACCGCCACTTTTGGATGAGTGATGTTATGTGTATCCTTTTGTTTCATTCTTTCCGTCCGCTAAAACCTGTCGAGCAACCATAAAAGTATGAATTACTTGTTGTTTTAAGTCCTTGATTATTAAAAATATCTGATGCTTTTTTAGCATTTCCAAATTTATCTGTGTAACGCCAAAGCATTTTATATTCTGTCGGATTGCCAAGCAATATTTTACCAAGAACAGGAATAATTCGCCCTAAGTAAAAGCTATAAAGCCGTTTTAAGATTTTGTTCGTGGGTTTTGACACTTCGATAAATGAAAACTGTCCACCTGTTTTTAAAATTCGTTTCGTTTCGGATGCCAACACCTGTAGTTGTTCAGAGTCAAATGTTTTCAGTCCGAACGCACAAATTACGATGTCATAGTGATTACTCGGTAATTCACTTTTTAAAATGTCTTGCTGCAATAACGATACTTTGTCGTTAAATAGTTTTTCGCTTTTTGCCTTGGCTTTTTTAAGCATTTCAGATGAAAAGTCAAGTGCAGTGAGTTTCGCATTAGGAAATTTATTTTTTACGCCTACCCAAGTTTCTCCCATTCCTGATAGAAGGTCAATTATTTCAATTTGGTCTGTCGTTGATTGAAATGGTTCTAAAAACTGTCTACGCCACCGAATAGAAAAACCAAATGATGTAATGTAGTTCATCCTTTCGTATGAGCTTGACATTCGGTTGAAGAGTCCTTTTACATATTCAGGATTGTAAATATTATCTGTCATGCAAAATCGATTTCCATTTTGATGATTCTGCTACTTCTTTAATTGTGTTATTACGCTTTATTAGAAATCCCTTCATGTAGTTTGTTAGAATAACTTTTGAAAACAGCTCTCCAAATATTCCGAAAGGTGCTTTAAAAACAAATATGTCTGTCATTATGGTTTCATTACCCGTCCACTCAAATATGTGTTGGTGATGTAGTTTCTTAAAAGCACCCTTCACCATTTCACTCACAAAATATCTAGGGGCATCATAAGCGGAAATTTTTGACGTCATGTTTTGGTAAATGCCAAAATGCTTCGCTCTCCAAGTTACTACATCATTCAATTTCATAAGCCCAGTGGTTACTCCAGAAATTGCCCTTTCATTTGTTTCTGCTGTGCTAAGTTGATGTAAGTCCACACTTAATGACAGAAGGAAACATCTTTCTATTGGAGCATTTATTTTTGTTTTTAGTTCAATAGTTGGCATTCTTCCATTAGTGGTTTATTGTTAGGATTAAGGTCGTCTAAGGTTATATATAACTAAGTACCTATCCATCTTATGACAGAACTCGTGTCTGAATCCTTTGTCTTTTAAAGATTTTCTTAGGTTCTTGTTTTGGTTTATAATTTATTAGGCAACTTTCGTCTTTTACAGCATTTTCAAGGAGTTTATGAAATGCCTCTTTTTGTAAATGACGATTGTTGTATTTGTAACTAAATTCAGCAAGGTAAAAAGGTAGATATTTTTTGCTTACAGCCCTGAAACTACCACGTATTCCATTTTTTAGTATAGACCAAAAGCCCTCGATTGTATTTATCGTCTTAATACCTTTGCCATAGGTTGCAGAGTGCTTTATTTTGATGTGTTCTACTTGCTCGTCAAAGTGATTATAACCCCTAAAACCGTCTGTAATAACTATACTTTCATCTGTTTTAACAATGTCTTTAAGCATTGCTAAAAGGTTTCGGCTTGATAGTTTTTCGATTATCTTAACATATACCTTTCCTCGCTTCTCAACTGCGCCCACTATTGGAGTTTTGTTTGTTCCTCTGCCTCGCTTTGACGTTATTTCGGATAAATTGGCTTCGTCTGGTGCTGGTTTACTTTTGCTTATTCGTGGTTTACCGCCAATATATGCCTCGTCAAACTCAACTAATCCCTCTAATCTTAACTCATTATCTACCATTGCACAACGTATTTTATGACAAGCAAACCAAGCTGTTTGATACTTTACGCCTACGTTTCGGGCTATTTCGGATGCGCTCATACCCATTTTTGCATTAAGCATAAGGAATATTATCTCAAAGAATTTAGGCAATTCAAGGCGTGTGCCCTCGAATATAGTGCCGACCAATACGCTATAATCTTTGTTGCATTTGTTACAATGCCAACGCATTGAATCCTTGCGCTTTTTAACGCTTTCGGACTTACAAAACACGCACACAGGTTTTTTGCCCCACCTTAAATTTTCGAGGTGAGCAACGCACTTATTTTGTGTGCCGAAGTCTTTATGAAGTTTGGTTAAGTTCATCTACTAATTCTGAT
>CAYVVI010000034.1:0-14810 GCA_964455265.1 uncultured Flavobacteriales bacterium
TTGCTAAAATGATGGACCGCTTAGGCCATAAAGAGGGCGAAGTAATTCAAGCAGGAATGATTTCTAAATCTATAGAGCGTGCGCAGAAAAAAGTAGAAGAAAATAACTTCGGTATTCGTAAGCGTTTGCTAGAGTACGATGATGTGATGAACTCGCAACGTAGTGCCATCTATAAAAAACGTAGAAATGCGTTGTTTGGCGATAAGCTAGATTTAGATGTAGATACCATGTTTTACGAAGCAGCAGAAAGCATTGTTGTAGAACATCACAACAACAGAGATTTTGAGGGCTTTGTAATGGACTTAATCAAATACTTCTCTATCGATACAAAATTAGATGAAGACGGTTTCATAAAAGCAGATGTAAACACGCTTATTGACGAAGTGTATACCGAAGCAAAAAAACACTACACCGATAAATGCGAGCAAATTCGCCAAATGGCATTGCCTGTGGTTAAAAATGTGTACGAAACACAATCTAGCTCGTTTAAAAATATTGTGATTCCATTTACCGATGGACACCGCTCTATTCGTATGGTTGCCGATTTAAAAGAATCGTACGAAAAAGAAGGACACAACATTTCTAAATTGCTTGAAAAAAATGTGATGTTGGGTATTATAGACGATGAATGGAAAGAGCACTTACGTGAGATGGATGACTTGCGCCAATCGGTTCAGCAAGCCGTTTACGAGCAAAAAGACCCGCTGTTGATATACAAACTGGAGTCGTACGATTTGTTTAAGCAAATGCTCGACCGCATCAATAAAGAAGTGTTGTCGTTTATTACAAAAGTGTTTTTATTAGTTAATCCCGATGAAAATGTGGGACGTAAAACACAGCAGATAGACAGCAGCAAAACCGATGTGAGCAAACTAAAAACACAAAAAGACGACATAGGTAGCGCCACGCAGCAAAACGAATCTGTGGCTGCACAAGAGCAAGGCAGGGCTGTTAAGCAACAACCCATCGTTTCTGAGAAAAAACACGGACGCAACGATAAGGTAAAAGTACTGAACCTTCAAAATGGCGAAACCAAAGAACTAAAATTCAAACAAGCCGAAGAGTTGATAGAAAGTGGTACGTGGCAGTTGATTGAAGAGTAACTCTGATTGACGATTGACATCAAGTAAACTAGCTTTTACAGTTAATAAAAGCAGTAAAATTTGTTTTATTTTTAAGCGTTTAATCCTAAAAAATGAGAAAAGTTATTGTTTGCTATTTTATTCTGTGTGTAAGGTTTATTCTGTGTGCACAAAATTCGCCAGATTTATTGCTTAATGCAGGTGGTGTTGGCCATGATGAGGGCAGGCACATTGCTTGTGATGAAGAAGGTAATGTTTACGTTGTTGGTAAATTTATGGGGACAGCTTATTTTGGAAACACTACTCTTGTTTCGTATGGGGATACAGATCTATATATAGCTAAAATTAGTAACGGGGAATTTGAATGGGCGAAAAGAGCAGGGGGCGAAGGAAATGATTGGGCAAATAGTGTAGCAGTTTCTGGTACAGAAGTATATATTACAGGAAGATTTGAAGAAACTGCGAATTTTAATACCCCCTCTGCGATTGGTGACAATGAGATTGTTTCTGAAGGGGGCGTTGATGTTTTTCTCGCTAAATATAATAGTAACGGAGAGTTTCAATGGGCAAAGCGAAGCGGTGGTGGTGGTGATGATTTTGGCTATGGGGTTGCAGTTAGTGGCACAGACGTCTATGTTTCTGGAACTATAGCAGGAACAGCCAATTTTAACACACCTTCTGCCGCAGGTACTAATGAGATTGTAGCTGCGGGGTATAACGACACTTTTCTTGCTAAATATAATAATAATGGCTATTTTCATTGGGCAAGACGCGCTGGGGGATTAGGGAGTACAAGCGTATCTTTTCGAATAACAGTAAATAATTTCGATGTTTATATTGCTGGGTTTTTTACGGGCATTGTAAATTTTAATAATCCATCTGAAAGCGGTAGTAATGAAATTGTTTCGCTTGGCGATATGGATGTATTTCTTGCCAAATATAATAGCAGTGGTAATTTCCAATGGGCAAGAAGAGCAGGAAGCGCAGGACTAGATGAGGCTTGGGGCATTGCTGTAGATGACACAGATGTTTATGTTTCAGGCATATTTTCGGGAACCGCCAACTTCAACACTCCTTCAGCTAATGGCAGTAATGAAATCACCTCTATGGGAGGACATGATATATTTATCGCAAAGTACAACAAAAACGGAAACTTCCAATGGGCAAGAAGGGCGGGAGGAGCAGATTACGAAACAGCTTACTATGGTGTGGCCATAAATGAATCAAGGTTATATATTACTGGGGGATTTAGGGGTACTGCAAACTTCAACACTCCTTCTTTAAATGGAATTAATGAAATTATCTCTGCAGGAGATAGAGATATTTTTCTTGCCATGTATGATGATGAAGGAAGTTTTAAATGGGCAATACGGGCAGGAGGAGAGGGTAGTGATATGTCATGGGGAATTGCTTTGAATGGTGATGACATATATATTACAGGTGCGTTTTCTCAGACCGCCAACTTCAACAACCCTTCTGCAAGTGGGAGCAACGAAATTACTTCATTAGGAGTTTCTGATGTTTTTCTAGCTAAATACAATGGAGAAAACATTGTCAACTTAATATATAATTACAAGCAAACCATCTCGATATTTCCCAACCCAAACACCGGTAATTTCACGGTAGCATTTGGTCAGCAACTCACAAACGCCACCATTACCATACAAGATGTATTGGGCAAAACAGTTTACACAACTACGGTAAGTGGAGATAGACACAACGTTCAACTCAACGAAGCGAAAGGCATTTACTTTGTCAACATCCAAACAGAGCAAGGAGAGAGAACTACGTTGAAGCTTACTGTAGAATAGAACACACCCCTTTTTCCTCTCTTGAGAGGGGAAAAATTTAAGCTCTGCTTGTTTGGCAGGGCTTTTTCTTTTTTGTATCTCTCTCTGGAGGGAGATTAAGAGGGAAGAAAAATTTCAAATTGTCTTTTCACTCCGCCTTATTAACGTGTATCAAATAATTAAACTTAATAGACAAGTCTAAAAACAGGGGCTTGGGGTTGGCATTGCGCGAAAGATTGTAGTGCGCATCGTTCAGTTCTTTAAAAATACCTTCAATGTTGTTGTGATGAATAAACGGGGCAAACTTTTCGTTGAATTCTTGCTCTTCATCGGTTAAATACACCAACTGATTGCCCATGTAGTTGCTCATAATGGCATTGCGGACAATATGCAAGGCGTATTTTACAAAGCCCTTTTGCTGTTCACGGCCTAAGGTGGCTACTTCATCTACCCAATCAATGAGTCCGCTAATGTCTTTTTTGTAGCATAGGCGCATCCAGTTTTTGTAAATCTCAAAATAGCGGTTTTCTTCATTGCCTAGTGCCAAATTAAGTGCATACTCTACATTGCCCTCGCTAATATTGGCAATAGCTGCGGCTTCTTCTTGGCTGATATCTGTTTTTTCAGAAAGCAATTGTGTCATTTCTTGCACAGAATAATCAGGGATGTGCACCCTCTGTGTACGCGATAGAATGGTACTTATTATCTGCTCTGGATTGCTCGACACCAAAATAAACAGCGTTTGTGCAGGTGGTTCTTCAATCAGTTTTAATAGTTTATTAGCCGCATCATCGGTCATGTATTCGGGCAACCATAATACAAGTGTTTTGTAACCGCCTTCGTATGCTTTTAAACTCAATTTTGAAAGGATGCTGTCGCTGTCATGAACGCCTATGGCTGCTTGCTTGTTTTCAGCATCCAGCTCTTTTCGCCAAGTATTGTAACTTATAATGCCTTCGTTCTTCAATACCAATTCCTTCCACTCAGGGAAAACTTCATCTGCAAGAGTTTTTTTTCCTTCGGCAGTAGATAAAATATGCGGAAAGGAAAAATGCACATCGGGGTGTGCGAGTTTTTCTAACTTCAAGCATGAAGCACATTCTCCACAACTATCGTTGTTTTGTTTGTTGCTGCAATACAAATATTGCACATACGCCAATGCCATAGGCAAGCCAACACCTCCTTCCGAAGCAAAAAACAATTGCGCATGGCTTATTTTCCCCTCATCAATAATGCGAGAAAGTTGTTGTTTTAAATCGCTATGTCCAAAGATTTGTTGAAACCTCATTGTGCAAACAGGGCTTTAAACACCTGCTCCATTTTACTCACTTTTACTACTTGTATGCCTTCGTAATTGTCTTTTAATCCTTTGTTGTGTTTAGACACCACAATTTTTTTGTACCCCATTTTTTGCGCTTCGCTAATGCGTTGCTCTACACGAGATATTGGGCGAATTTCTCCCGATAAACCTACTTCTGCGGCAAAGCAAATGCTTGGCTCAAGAGGCATATCTACATTAGATGATAACACCGCACAAACCACCGCTAAATCAATAGAAGGGTCATCTACTTTTACGCCACCAGCAATGTTTAAAAACACATCTTTAGCTGCTAAACGAAAGCCACAGCGTTTTTCTAACACGGCTAATAACATGCTCAATCTTCGTAAATCAAACCCCGTAGAAGAGCGTTGAGGTGTGCCATAAGCTGCAGTGCTTACAAGCGCCTGTACTTCAATCAACATAGGGCGCAAACCTTCCATCGTAGCTGCAATCGCTACACCACTTACTTCTTCTTCGCGCGCAGAAATCAGCACTTCGCTAGGGTTGGTTACTTCACGCAAGCCATCGCCTTGCATTTCGTAAATGCCTAATTCGTTGGTAGATCCAAAACGGTTTTTAACCGTGCGTAGCAAACGATACGTGTGGTTGCGGTCGCCCTCGAATTGCAATACAGCATCCACCATGTGCTCCAACACTTTTGGTCCTGCTAAGCTGCCATCTTTCGTAATGTGTCCAATGAGAATTACAGGCACGTTGGTTTCTTTGGCGTAGCGCAAAAACTCTGCGGTGCATTCTTTTATTTGAGAAATGCTTCCTGGTGAAGATTCAATTAAATCACTGTAAATGGTTTGTATGGAATCTACAATTAGCAATTCGGGTTGTAGCTCGTTTATTTGATTGAAAATTTTTGTTTGAGAGGTTTCGGTAAACACAAAGCAACTATCGTTGGCGCCTGTAATGCGCTCGGCACGTAGCTTTATTTGTTGTTCGCTTTCTTCGCCCGAAACGTACAATACTTTTAATTTATTCTGAACGGCTAATTGCAACAACAACGTAGATTTTCCAATACCTGGCTCACCACCAAACAAAGTAATAGACCCTGGCACAATGCCCCCACCCATTACACGGTTAAACTCGCCATCTTTTAACACCAGTCGTTTTACTTCGGTAGCACTAATTTCGTTAATGAGTTTGGCTTTGCTATTGGTTTCACCTTCTTTTGCAAAAATGCGCACAGAAGATGCTGCCGTTGGCTTTTGCACTACTTCTTCAACAAACGTATTCCATTCGTTGCACGAAGGACATTTACCTAGCCATTTAGGCGATTCGTGTCCGCAACTCTTACAAAAAAATGCTTTTTTAACTTTACTCAACCGATTTTGTTTTTGGGGTTATTCGCTGAAAGGCAAATAACGAAATTATTCCCAAAAGTACAATAAGAATTGTTTGTGCTGCCCACATAAGCATACTAAATGATTTAGCAACTTCAGAATCGAAGCCATACATCTTTATCAATACGGCAGATACCATAATGGGGTACAAACCAATGCCTCCGGGTGTAGCAGAAATGGCAATGCTTCCCGCTATAAAACAGGCAAACACCGCGTTTACAGAAATGTCTGTGGTTTCTTTTAGCGCAAAAGCACTTACCCAAAACATGGCAATATATCCAAGCCAAATAAATAAGGTGTGGGCAATGTATGCCGTTTTCTTTTTTAGTTTTGAAATGGTGAGCACGCCTTCTATCAGTCCTTTGGCTACGTCAATTATTTTGTAGCGTACGGCTTTTATGAAAATAAAAATCAATGCGCCAATTATCCCTGCGATTAAGAGCGCCCATTTTACCCAATCAGGGAAAGAACTACCTTCGGTAGTGGTGAGTTGCTCAAAGGTTTGTTGGTCTTTTTGTAGGTATAATGCCAAAAACGAAATGAGCGTAAGCATGATTAAATCAATAATACGCTCAACTATAATGGTACCAAATACTTTATCTGTTTTAGCGCCATCGTAACGGGCTAAATAAGCCGCTCTTGCCAACTCTCCCGAACGGGGAATGGTTAAATTAAGCACATAACCCACCATCACACTGTGATACATGGTTGATAAACGCGGCTGCACACCCATGGGTTCTAGTAAAAACTTCCAGCGGTAGGCACGGCTAAGGTGTGTTAAAACAGCAATGATGGCTGCTACGGCAATCCAACCATAATTGGCTTCAAACACTACTGCATACAACTTCTCTTTTTCGGGAGGAGTGAGTTTAGAAAAGAAAAACCACGTGAGGTAAACCCCTATTAAAACAGGAAGTGCAATTTTAAAAATCGAAATGATTTTATCTTTCAATTATCAATCGAGTTGGTTGGTTGCTTCGTTTGGAAATACCAAAGAGGGTTTAAATGCTTTGGCGGCTTCAAAATCCATAGTGGCATAAGAGATAATAATAATCACATCTCCTACGGCTACTTTGCGCGCTGCGGGGCCATTCAAACATATTTGTCCGCTGCCACGTTTGCCTTTTATAACGTAAGTTTCTAAGCGCTCGCCATTGTTAATGTTTACTATCTGCACACGCTCACCTTCTATCACGTTGGCGGCTTCCATTAGGTTTTGGTCAATGGTAATGCTGCCTATATAGTTTAGGTCTGCTTCGGTTACTTTAACCCTGTGTATTTTCGATTTTAGTACTTGAATTTGCATAATCGGGGGCAAATATAGAGTTGAAAGTTGAAAGTTGAAAGTTTAAGGTTCAAAGTCTTTTCTCTTTGTTATAAATTCTGAGCTCTATGTTCAGATTGTTGTCTTGCAGAATTAAAAGAAATCATATTCTAATGTTGTCTATCAACCTCACCTTTCCTAATCGTCCTGCAAAAAACAAACGAATGTGTGGGTTAGGTGTTTCTGTTATTAATTGTAGATTTTCTCCACTACGCGCATCTAAATAATCTATATCAAACCATTGAGAAAGGCGCGACTTTTCAAGTTCAATACATTCTTGTAAGTTGCCTGCTTTAGCACATTGTTCAATGGCTTTAAACGCACGAAAAATTTCTATAGCCACTAATTTTTCTTCATCACTTAGCAACATATTGCGCGAACTCATCGCCAATCCTGAGGCCTCTCGTAGCGTTTCGCAACCAATAATTTCTCCCCCAATATTTAGTTTTTTGGCCAATGTTTTTAAAATTAAAAATTGCTGATAATCTTTCAATCCAAAATACGATTTGTGTGGCTCAACAATTTCGAAAAAGCGTTTTACTACTCTTACAACTCCTTTAAAATGGCCAGGCCTATAAGGCCCTTCCATTACTTGGTCTAGACCGCCTAAGTCAATCTCAAATGGTTGTTCGTTGTCGTAAATATCTTCAAATGTTGGCAGATATACTATGGCGCAACCAGCCGATTTTAGCATCTCTAAATCGTTCTCTTCCGTACGGGGATAATTAGAGAAATCGTTTTGGCTATTAAATTGGGTAGGATTTACAAATATGCTGCACACCACCACATCGTTTTCTTGCCTTGATTTTTCGATTAAACTAAGATGTCCAAGATGAAGTGCGCCCATTGTTGGCACAAAACCTACCGAATGGCCTTCTGCTTTGAGTTTATTAATGTGCGCTTTTAAGGCCTCTTTCTCTTTGAATATCAGCATTTTGCTGTGTTTTAAGGTAAAAACTAGGGCAACAAAACTAAGCCAATCGTTTGAATATCCGATTTTTTTTCTATATTTTTGTACTCTCATTTCAAAACCTATACGTTAAGTATGTCTGAAGAAAAAGTAAAAGTTCTCTACGTTTCGCAAGAAATAAATCCTTTTTTAGCTGAAAATGAAATTGCCGAATTGGTAAAAAACGTTGCCCAAGGAGTGCAAGAAGAAGGTAAAGAAATTCGCGTATTTATGCCGCGTTATGGTTGTATAAACGAACGAAGACATCAACTGCATGAAGTGATTCGCCTTTCGGGAATGAACTTAATTGTAAACGATACCGACCACCCGCTAATTATCAAGGTGGCATCTATACCTCAAGCAAAAATGCAGGTATATTTTATCGACAACGAAAAGTTTTTTAAGAGAAAAAACACCGTTTGTGATGACAGTAAAAATAACTACCCAGATAACGATGAGCGTTCTATTTTCTTTTGCCGTGGCGTATTAGAAACGGTAAAAAAATTGGGCTGGGCTCCGGACATAATTCACTGCAATGGCTGGCTTACTGCCTTAATGCCAATGTATGTGAAGAAGTTTTATGCTAATGACCCTCACTTCAATGAGGCAAAATTAGTGTTCTCTGTTTACAATAATAACTTTGAAGGTTCGTTAGACGAAAAGCTAGCAAACAAACTTAAGTTTGATGGCTTTACCGATGAAGATGTTAAGTTGCTTAAAAAACCAACCTACGAAAATCTTTTAAAAACTGCTATCAATTTTTCGGATGGTGTAGTTGTAGCTGGAGAGGCCATTAACAAAGCGGTAAACAAACACATAACAGATAGCGAAAAGCTTGTTTTATCGCATGCAGATCTTGAATACACAGCAAAATCATACTCAGAATTTTACGACCAAGTATTGGTCTCTAATAATGTACTCGTTGACTAAACATTTTTCTAAGGTTCAACCTTTATCACTACGGAGAGCTGTTATGCTTTCCGTTTTGTGTTTTGTAGTACTTTTTTCTAGCTGCAAAAAAGAGCGCTTTAACAATAACAACACAGGGAAAGAGCTTCTTTCTGAAGAAGACTTATTGAACTTAAGTTTAATAGACTCCTCAACGATTAATACAAAAACCATTTTATCAGACTCACTAAGAACAGATGAGGTATCTACCACTGTGCTTTTAGGAAGTTATGTTGATCCATTTTTTGGAAAAACATCGGCAGAAATTTTTACACAAGTGCGCTTAAGCGGGCCTGTTAATTTCACCCCAAAAAGCGGAAATTTAGGGGATATTCAAATAGATTCGTTTTATCTTCAGCTACCTCTTGTAAAGCACTATGGTAATCTTACTTCGCAAACGTTTGAAGTTTACAAAATGACAGAAAGTATTGATATTGCTGAAGAATATTATTCTAACGAAAGCAAATCTTTTAACGCTACAAACTACGTTGCTACAGGATTTGAAAACATTACACCAAATACAACCGCCAATGTTGTAATTGATGGTGAAACAAAAGTTCCTATGCTGCGCATAAGATTAGACAATGCTTTAGCGCAAGAAATTATAAACGAAACTGGGAATAGCACTTTGGCTGGAAATGATGGTAGTACAGGTTTTGTAAATTGGTTTAAGGGATTAAACATCAAAGTTAATAATGCCTCCCAAGCGGTGGATGAAGGCGCTATTTTAACCATAAACATTCAAAGTGCAGAAGCTAAGTTGGTTCTAGATTATTTAGATACCTCTGAAGACCCCGATAAACAAAAGCAACGATTTCAATTCAATTTAGGTTCTCAAATAGCATACTTTAATCGTTTTGAGCACGATTACACATCAACTTCTATTGAGGCGCAACTTAGTAACCCATCTCTAGGCAACAATCAATATTACGTTCAAACAATGGCTGGGCTATTGACAGAAATTGATTTTCCATATTTAAAAAATCTATCATCAATAAAAAATATTGTCGTTAACAAAGCTGAACTAATTCTCCCTGTAGAATACGATGCGGCTTCGGTTTATACTCCTACTGGAAGTTTATTTGTTTTAGCTTACTCCAATGAAAACGAAAAAATATTTTTACCCGATCAGTTTATTGGCAACATTGGAGGACAATTTAATGCGAGCACAAAAAACTATATCTTTAATATTACTGCTTTTGTAAATAGAGTAATATCTGGAGAGCTTAAAAACAGTACGCTTTTACTTAATCCTGTTGGGGGCTCTGTAACTGCATCAAGAGTGGTAGGATTAGGTAAAAACTCTACTACACAAAAACCGATTTTAAAACTTTATTACTCAACTTACTAATTGCATAACATATGTGTGGAATTGTTGGATATATTGGAACCAAAGAAGCTTATCCTATTTTAATTAAAGGATTAAAGCGCTTAGAATATCGTGGTTATGACAGTGCCGGAGTGGCGCTACTTAATGATGGGTTAAACGTGTACAAATGCAAGGGCAAAGTAAGCGATTTAGAAGCACACGTTGGCAATAGTTCTACAAAAGGCAGCATAGGTATTGGTCACACCCGTTGGGCTACACATGGCGAACCCAATGATGTAAATGCTCATCCTCACCTTTCGGGGGATGAGGGTTTGTGCATCATTCACAACGGTATTATTGAAAACTACAACACATTAAAAGAAGAATTAACCAAGCGCGGACATATATTCAAGAGCGAAACCGATACCGAGGTATTGGCGCATCTTATTGAAGAAATTAAAAAAATTGAAAAAGTAGATTTATTTGAAGCTGTAAGAATTGCTTTAAACGAAGTGGTTGGTGCTTATGCCATTGCTGTAATTTCTAAGCGTAGCCCAGATGTAATGATTGTTGCCAAAAAAAGTAGCCCTTTGGTAATTGGTATTGGCGAAGATGAATATTACATTGCCTCAGATGCTACGCCTATTGTAGAATACACCAAAAATGTGGTATATTTAGAAGACAATGAAATTGCTCGTATTAGTTTAAAAGATGGTTTAAAACTAAAAACCATTGCCAACAAAGAAACCACGCCTTTCATACAACAACTAGAAATGCAATTAGAAGCCCTTGAAAAAAGCGGCTACGAGCATTTTATGTTGAAAGAAATCCATGAACAACCACGCTCTATTAAAGATTGCTTTAGAGGTAGATTGCACGCTAATAAAGGCGAAGTTGCACTAGGTGGTATTAGCGATTATGCCGATGCTATGGCTAAAGCCAATCGCATTATCATTGTAGCGTGTGGTACATCATGGCATGCTGGTTTGGTAGGCGAATATTTGTTTGAAGATTTAGCACGCATTCCTGTTGAGGTAGAATATGCCTCAGAGTTTAGATACCGTAACCCTGTAATCAATGAAGGTGATGTGGTGATTGCCATCTCTCAATCGGGAGAAACGGCAGATACTTTAGCCGCAATAAAATTGGCTAAAGAAAAAGGCGCTATCATTATTGGTGTGTGCAACGTGGTGGGTTCAACCATTTCAAGAGAAACACACGCGGGTTCTTATACCCACGCTGGCCCCGAAATTGGTGTAGCTTCTACAAAAGCATTTACTGCACAAGTTACGGTGCTTACGCTTATGGCATTATTACTAGGGAAAAAGAGAGGGACCATTCCTGCCAACCGTTTTAACCGTTTGTTGGTAGAGCTGGAAAACATTCCTGAAAAAGTTGAAGAAACGCTAAAACTAGATGCTCACATACAGTTTATTTCTGAAATCTATAAAGACTCCCGCAATGCCTTGTATTTAGGTAGAGGATATAACTTCCCAGTGGCTCTAGAAGGCGCTTTAAAACTGAAAGAAATTTCCTACATCCACGCAGAAGGGTATCCTGCGGCAGAAATGAAGCACGGACCTATTGCGCTAATTGATGAAGAAATGCCTGTGTTTGTAATTGCTACCAAAGATGCATCTTACGAAAAAGTGGTAAGCAACATTCAAGAAGTGAAGGCACGTAAAGGAAAAGTAATTGCGATTGTAACCAAAGGAGATACGGAGGTAAAAGCAATGGCAGATCATATCATTGAAATTCCTGCTACTGACGACTGCTTGGTGCCTTTGTTAGCTACCATTCCGTTGCAATTATTATCATACCATATTGCTATTATGCGCGGCTGTAATGTTGACCAACCACGCAACTTAGCGAAGTCGGTAACTGTAGAATAATTACTCGTTTTTTTCTTCAGAACTATTCCCCATCCACATAATTAGCCGTGGGTTGTTTTGGTATTTTTCTAAATCTTTGGTAAAGAGAATAACTCCTAAATCTATTATGGGGAGAATAAAAAAACAACCAAACGTAAGCGAATAAATAACGGGCACCCTATAATGAGTTCCCAAATACAAACGATGCACACCAAAAGGCCCCAAAGTAAGCGTTAGCGCTGCTGCTACCCAACGTTTATTTTCTCCTTTTTCTCTAAATTTTATGCGTAGTTTATGAATGATGGTGTTGGGCGGGAGTGTGTTGTCTATGCTTTGTTCTGCATCATCAAACACCACTATAATTTCATTGTATGTAGTGTCAACGGCAAAACTTTTGGTCGAAGCAAGTAACAACAGCAAAATTATCCATCTCATACTACAAAAGTAAAAAGGGCTGAACGTATTTGTTCAGCCCTTTTTAAAAGTTATTTACAGCGACTTATTTATTGGCTGCGTAAAGCTCGGCAACTTTTGCCCAATTAATTACATTAAAAAATGCTGCGATATAGTCAGGGCGTCTGTTTTGATAGTTTAGGTAGTAAGCATGCTCCCACACATCCATTCCTAAAATAGGAAAACCACCACAGCCAATACCTGGCATTAATGGATTGTCTTGGTTTGGAGATGAGCATACCTCAACTTTTCCGCCTTTGTGAACGCATAGCCATGCCCATCCAGAGCCAAAGCGTGTTGCGCCTGCTTTTGCAAAAGCATCTTTAAACGCTTCAAACGATCCAAAATCACGGTTGATGGCATCTGCTAGTTCTCCAGTTGGGTTACCTCCACCATTTGGACTCATTACTTCCCAAAATAAGTTATGGTTGTAATATCCGCCTCCGTTGTTGCGTACCGCCATGTTGTTCATGTCTAAGCCCTTCAAAATATCTTCGATAGATTGACCAGCTGAAGGCGTGCCTTCAATGGCTGCGTTTAAATTGTTAGTGTATGCTGCGTGGTGCTTACCGTGGTGAATTTCCATGGTTCTAGCATCAATATGTGGTTCTAGCGCATTGTGCGCATAGGGTAAGTTTGGTAGTTGAAATGACATAATTTTTCTGTTTTAATGGATTAATATTTCTGTTCAAAGATAGAAATTTATACTTTTGATTTGGTATAAGATTTGTTCTTTAACCATAAACACAAAAGAGTATGAAAAAGTTTTTAGGAATATTAATCGTTTTGGCCGTTGCAATTATTGTTGTGGTGATAATGATGAAGCCATCGAAAGAAGAAATTGTAAAAGATGAGCAAGAGCAAGAAATTGTAAAAGAAGAGACCGATAGTACTGCTTCTGAAAAATTAGATGATTTGGATGCGTTGTTTGACGAAGAGCTTGAAGAAGGTATAGAACCCGATACGCTTGGAAAGTAAGTTGAAGGTTAAATTGCTCTCAATAAAAAAATCGTTAATTATCAATCAAAAATTGCCTAGTGCTTTTTTAACTTCTGTGTCTTCCTCTAATAAAATGTAGAACAGCCCAAAATCTTCCCAAATATAGTTGGCTATTCCTGCCTTAACTCTGCGCTTTATGCGTTCTTTAGATTTTTCTACGTCAGACTTTGTAATGCTTACTCCTTTTTTCTCAGAGTAGCTTATAAGTTCGTTTATCATTTGGTCGGTTACTTGAAATGTTTTGGCGAATTCTTGAACGTTTTTGTATTTGTTCATTTTAGCTCTGTTTTTATCTAAAAATCTAAAGCAAAATTCGTTGAACATCCCTTCGTAAAACAATTTATTTAACCCATAACTTGTGCCCATAGTATCAATAGGAATAAATACATCAGGGAAAATACCGCCACCACCATACACTGTTTTTCCTTTGGTGGTTTTAAATTTTGGCAAGGTATCAAACATTGCAGAATCTAGCTTATAGAATTCTCCTGCATCGTATCGTTCGTTTATGTCAAACTCATAATCTACGCCATTGCCGTAGGGTTTTTGAATGCTTCTTCCTGCTGGGGTGTAGTAGCGAGAAACGGTTAAACGCAACTCCGAACCATCAGATAGGTCGATGGGCTCTTGTACTAAACCTTTACCAAATGAGCGTCTTCCATAAATCAATCCACGGTCATTATCTTGAATGGCTCCCGCTACTATTTCGCTGGCAGAAGCAGAATTGTTATCGATGAGTATAATCAACTCAACATCTTCTAATAAGTTTTTTTGTGCTGTAGCAAATTCTTCTCTTTTAGGTTGAGATTTCCCTTCGGTGTAAACAATAAGTTTCCCTTGTGGTAAAAAATGGTCGGATAGTGTAATTGCTGCTCCAAGCACTCCTCCTGAATTTCCTCTTAGGTCGAGTATCATGTTTTTCATCCCTTGCTTAAGGAGAGATACTGATGCTTGAACAAATTCCATTTCGGTTGTAACAGCAAAGGTTGATAATTTTAAATAGCCCGTGTTATCGTCTAACATAAAACTTGCATCAACACTTTTAATAGGCACTTGGTTACGCACCACGTTGTAATATTTAACCCCGTTGCCTTTTCTAAACACTTTCATCTTAGCTGACGTGCCTCGTTCGCCTCTTAAATTATCAAACACTTGTTGGTTGGTAACGCCCACACCTACTAGCTTTGTGGTGTCAACGGCTAAAATTCTATCGCCATCTTTTATGCCTGCAAAATACGATGGCCCTCGCGGAATAACATTGGTAACAAAAAGGGTATCGTCAATAATTAAAAACCGAACACCTACACCGTCAAAGCTTCCTTGTATGCGCTCGTTGGCAAATGCTACATCTTGCGGTGGAATATACACCGTGTGAGGGTCTAATTTTTCGAGCATCGATTGAATGGCAATTT
>CAYVVI010000035.1:0-14549 GCA_964455265.1 uncultured Flavobacteriales bacterium
AAAGATTACATCAAAAAAAATCGTATTTATTCAACTATTGAAATAGGTCATATCTATAGTTTAAAAAATGCTGACACAACCATTGTAGCTGAGCAAATTTATAATCTCTACCCTAATTATGTGGTAAAAAACTACACAACAAAATATTACTTAAGACTCACTAGAAATGAACTAAACGCTTACGAGAAATTCATCTTCAGAAAACCTCTATTCATAAGCTTTAATCAATTGGAAGATGAAAGAAAAGATGATGAATTTTATTCTATGATTTCAAAAGAATTGGATGTAAGAGAAGATAAAAATACCTTTTTAAAACACAGCGTTCAACTAATCAACTTAATTCATCAAAAGGGAGCAATCAAAACAGATTTCATTGCCGAAAATTTCGCTTTAAATTATTTAAAGTTATACACTAAGAATGATTCTTTAACTATTCTAAAAAGAGAAATGATTAGCTCTACAACTGAAGGAAAATCTAGTGATAACAAGTTTGATTATCAATTTACATATTACACATCTCAAGACGACTTCACTATCTCTTTCAACAAGTTTTTTGAAATTGTTGAAATTTTAGCACGCTAGTGCTTTCTTTCTACATCAAAAAACGCTTTATTTGTTATCGTTCAATCAAAAAAGAGAAACATGAAAAAATTATTTATCACATTATTTGCAATTGGAATGCTTAGCACTTCCTTTGCGCAATGGGGCTTAGGTATTGGTACATCAGGTTTAAATTTAAAAACAAACCCAGATAAAACATTTGGCTTAATTTTCAGACAAAATGCTTCTATATCTGGCGATGTATGGAGATTTAGCTCAGAGTTGAATGGTGTTGTTAGACTTGTAAACAAATCCGACATAAAATTTCATCTAGGACTTGGCGGAGGAATTGATTACGGAAAAGTTGGTAATGAATTTAGCGGAAATTATTTCGTGAAATTTCCCGTTGGTCTAGAATATTTTATGAGTGATAGATGGAGCATTTCTGTAGAATCTGGCTTTTCGTATTTTCTTTCTCAGAAATTCTTCTCAAGAGGTTTAGGATTATTCGAAATCACTTACTATTTCGATAGATAATATCTAATTCGAACGCACCACGTTCAGAAGTAATGTAGCTGCTTATGCCCTTTTTAGATGCGTAAGCAGCTATTTTTTTGGCTGTACTTTCTTTCATTGAACCATCTAAAATCAAATGTTTAAAACTAAACATGTTCATTAAGTCATCAATTTTAAGTTTTGAATTATTCGTATATAAAACATAGTCTATGTTAATTGTTTCTTGAATATCTCTTGGAAAAAACGTTTCATCAACAATTAGTAATTTTGTATTTAAGAACTGAACAAAGTGCTTCTCTTTTAATAGCATTTTACTTTCGTAACTATCTTCCAAATTGACAAATACAGGGGCATTTAAGTCTAAATCATCCCAGTTGTGTTTTACGTTAAAAAGCATGGTGCTATTATCGTAAAAGGTGGTAGAATCTGATATAAAATAATTGCTGCTTCCAGAAATAAAATTAATTGCTGTTGAGTTTTTAATATTGTAGACAATAAGTTTTGATTGCTTCTGTAAATGAATGTCCTCTCTTGCATCTATAAAAAGTATGGCTATCAAAGAAGCTAATGTAAAATAAAGCATGTTGTTTTTCTTCAAAACGAAAAAAGCAATTAAAAAAATAATTGCAAGATATATTAACCAGCATTCAAATACAGATATGGATATACCAGTTGTTAAAGAATAAGGTAAATCTTCAATAGCAAAAACGGAAGCGTTAAGAATATAAATAGTATAGTGAAGAAGCTTACCAAGAAGATAAAACAAGGCGCTAATTTTATAACATAGTAAAACGATAATACCTAAACCTAAAATGATGGTAGCTGCTGGAATAACAACCAAATTTGACACAAAAAAATAGTTAGGAAACTGATGGAAATAGAGTAACCCCAATGGAAACGTAGCTATTTGAGCAGCGATTGAAACGGCAGTGATTGCCCATATTTTATCAAGCAACCAATTTTTGAAATATAATTGTTTATACAAACGTGGTTGAATATAAACAATACCAATAACCGCTAAATAAGACAACTGAAATCCAACTTGCATTATTAAGTATGGATTAAGTATTAATAGAAAAAATGCGGACGCAAAAAGTGTATTAAAAATATTGGTGTTGCGTTCTACTGCACCTGCAATAATTATAAAAGAAAGCATGGTTGCTGCTCTTAATACAGAAGGAGAAAGACCTGTAACAAACGCATAAAACCAAACGCCAAGAAGCAAAAAAATGGCTTTAATCCATTTTGCTTTTTTGGATTTATCTAAAAACGAAAGCAAAAAATTAAGCACCATAAACACAATGCCTACATGCAAACCAGAAACTGCCAAAACGTGCATTGCACCAGAATTGGAATAAGCCCAAACCAGCTCATCGTCTAATGATTCTTTAAAGCCCAAAATAAGCGCAGATGCTACTGCAAATTCATCTTCACCAAGTCCGCTTTGTTTAAGAATGTTAAGTGCTTCTTTTCTAAAATCATCAGCAAAAGCCAACAATGAGAAAGAATCATTCTTTCCAGCAAGTTGCCAAAATTCTGAAGAGCAATATGCTTGATGGTAAATTTGATGGAATCTTAAAAAGCGTTTGTAATTAAACTGCCCTGGATTTTGCACACCAGATATTTCATTTAATTGAGCATAAATAAGCAACGTGTCTCCTACCGAAAGATTTAGTGAGTTAGAATCTTTTTGCAGATAGACTAATAATTTTCCATCAGCAACAGTGGTTTTATTTTCTTGATAAAGTGCTAAAACACTCCCCTTAACTTGTAGTGATTTTGGCTTTTCCAAAAGTGGCTCATCAATTACCAAAAGAGCAGCCAATTTATTTTCGGAATTTATGTATTTTGTATAGTGACTTTCATGGTTTTGTTTAGTGTAAACTCCCACATACGATTTTCCAAAACTATACAGCATTGCAAAGAGCAGAACACCAATAATCCACTGAAACTTGTAGTGCTTCAATGCAAAAACTACCAGAAGAAATACACCAAAAATTATAACTGAAATGTAAACATGAAAAAATTGAAACGATGGAAAATATATTTCTAAAACGATACCTAATAGAAAAGGCAAACACACACGTGAAAATGGATAATTACTCCAAAAATTCATGGCTACGTTTTTTAAAAGCTTCCGAAATTTAGAAACATTTAAGCAAAAACAAAAAATCCTTACCGAACTGGTAAGGATTTTTTTGAAAAAAAAAGTATTTAGATAAATTAATCTTTTAACTCTAATCGTTTTCTATAGTCTTTTACTTCGGCTTGTTTTACCAATGCATTTATAGCACCTGCTTGTCCTCTTCCTTTCATGTCAGAAAGCATAGTTGGCCATTTTGCGTCTAGTTCTTCTTTTGTTGGTTCTTTGCGTTCATCTTTCTTAGTAATCATAATTACAAACACACCCGATTTACCATCAATTGGTGCAGATAATTTGTTGGCTTCTAAAGCAAAAATTTTACCTACTACTTCAGCTTCGTTGCCCATTGCACCTGCAATTGTGTTCATATTATAGTTTAATCCAATCTGATCTTGAACTTCAACGCCTAACTTTTTTGCGGCCTCTTGAAGGGTTACTGAACCTGATAGTTGCTTTTTAATGTATTCTGCTTTTTTAATTTTAAGTACTTCCGTAGTAACTTTTTCTTTTGCTGCTTCAAAAGACATCACGCCTTCTTCTTTAATCTCTTTTACGGTGGCAATAACTACTCTGTCACCAATTAAAAATGGCTCTGACACTTCATTTAAGTCGGCATTAAATACCCAACGTATAACCGTTGAATTGTTGTTAAGCGCAGGGTTATTTAAACGCGGAGATGAAAGGTTTAAGATTTCTGTTTTAGCAACATATCCTAAATCTTCTAGCGCTTTTTCAAATCCTACTTCTTCGGCTTTGTTATAAATTTCAAGTCCTTTATCGTAGTACTCGTTTTTGGTTGTTTCTTGAGGAGCTATTTTAGAATCTATTGTAGCCACTTTAAACGACTTGCCTTGGCGTCTGTCTAATACTTCAATAATGTGGTAGCCATACGTGGTTTTCACCGCGCCAATTGTTCCTAATGGCTTTTCAAAACTAAAGTCGTTAAACTCAGGTACCATTTGGCCTTCTGGAAACCATTCATATTTACCACCACTATTTTTTGATCCTGGATCATCTGAAAATTTCTGAACCATTTCCTCAAAATTTTTCTGAGATTTTACAACCTTAATCAATGAATCAGAAAGTTTTTTAAGTCTAGCATCGTTTTCATCAGATGTGTCTCCGTTAAAACCAAGAAGTATGTGACGAACGGTTGCTTCTTTTTCTGGTTTTGTGTCTATTACTTTAGATAATTTATAAAATCCGTTAGAAATGTAAGGACCAATTAATACACCCGAATCAGCTTGTTGAAGTTGCGCATCTAACTCAGCAGGAAAAGCTGATGATTTTTTGTAAGTACCATCAAACTGTCCTGTTTCAGAAAATCTTGTTACAAACAATGAATCGTTTTTGCTTGCAATAAAATCTTCTTTGATGCTGTTAAGTTTATCTAACGCTTTGTCTTTGTCGTCTTGAGAAGGAACAACCTCAATGTCTATATAATCAAACGAACGTGTTTCTGTTTCTTGTTTGTATTCGTCTTTGTCTTTATTCTTGTTGTAGAAGTCTTTTAAGTCAGCTTCTGTGTATGCAACTAAGCTATCTGCAACTGTAGGAAATGCTTTATAAACGAAAGACAAATCTATGGTTGTAACTTCGTTTTTTATTTCTTCTTTAACTACATAACTGGTAACGTATAATCCATGACGAATCATGTTTAAATACTTCTCTTGATTGCGCTGTTGCTTCATTGGTTCCTCAAAAAATTGCTTCCAACGTGGCTTCATGCTTGGGTTAGAAAGTATTTGAGGTAGTTTTTTATACAAAGAGTCTTCGCTAAAGTTTCCGTTAACGTCTTTAAAATCGGGAATGTTTTCAATATTGGGATGGCGTCTAACTCCAGACTCTCCCCAAATAAGGGCATTTAGTTCTTCTTTAGAAAGTCCTTGCATACCTAATTTAGCTAGTTCCATTTTAAAAATGGTATCTTTAATCATCTCGTTAAAGATTTGTGTCTTTTGTTGGTCGTCATAAGCGTTTTGAGTGTACAAATCGTATTTCCACTCAATAGAACTCATATCTTCACCTCTAAATTCTCCGATGGTATCATTTCTTTGATTACCTCCTAACCAATTTATAACTTGTGAAGGATCTATGATAAACAATAGCATAGCCACCCCAACAGTGATAAAAATCAATAAAGAGTTCTCTCTAATTTTTCCGATAATTGACATTTTTTTCCTTTTTTAAATAAGTCTGCGAATATACAACGGGTATTTGATTTATCAAAAATCAGTCGTCACTTCTTTTTATCTTTATTAACTCAATTTTAGCATTATTTACTTCTAAAATCTCTAATTGATAGCCATCTATTAAGATTGTTTCGTTTAGTTCTGGAATATCTTGGGTTTTGTGAAGCACTAAGCCAGCAAGGGTTTCGTAGTTTTCTAGCTCTGGTAAATTGAGGTGATATTTTTCGTTAATATATTCAATTTCAAGGCGCCCAGACAGTACTAATTCTCCTTCATTTAGCTCTTTTTCGTAAAGTTCATCCGAATCGTGTTCGTCTTCAATTTCACCAAAAATTTGTTCTATAATGTCTTCAATGGTTAAAATTCCCGCGGTGCCGCCATATTCATCTACAACTACTGCCATACTTCTGTTCTTGGCTATCAGTTGTTTTAGAACTTGGTCAACAGTAGTGGTTTCTGGCACTATATGAATGGGAAGTAAAATACTTTTGATTTGCTTAGGTAATTTAAACATTTCGTATGAATGAACGTAGCCAATTATATTGTCCACATTGTCTCTATAAATCAAAACTTTTGAGTGCTCTGTTTCAATAAATTTAGACTTTAATACATCTATTGAGTCGTCAACATCTACTGCCACAATTTCATTGCGAGGAACCATACAATCTCGCGCCTTTACTTGGGAAAAACTAAGGGCATTTCTAAAAATTTCAATTTCATGCTCAATATCATCACCATTATCGTTACCAGATTGTGTGTGTTCTTCTATATAGTTTTCTATGTCTATCTTCTTGTAAACCGTTTCTGATGAATGAAATTTCACCCTAAATATTACGCGCAGAAGCCACTCTGTAAAACCAATAACAATATATGACAAGGGGATTAGCATAAAATATATAATGGTAACAGGTAAGGCAAACAATGCTAAGGTTTTATTAGGATTAATTCGGAAGATAGCTTTGGGTAAAAACTCAGCAAATACTAGCACAAAAAAGGTGGAAATAATGGTTTGAAGAATTAGTTCCGAAAACTCCGTTAATTCAAAATGGCTAAGCCAAAGATTGGAAACCAGCCCACCCATAAGCATACCGTAAAGCACCAACGTAATGTTGTTGCCCAAAAGCATTACACCAATAAACTGAGATGGCTGCTTAAAAAATCTGTACAATAAAATACCCGATAGCTTATTTTGCTTTTTGTCTAATTCAACTTTTAATTTTGAACTCGTTATAAATGCTATTTCCATACCCGAAAAAAAGGCAGAAAGCACCAAACAAAGTAAAATTAAAAAAATTGTGACCGAGGATGGATCGTCCATTGATGTGATAAAAATTTACTAGGGCAAATATAACTATTTTTTAGATTGTTGCTCTTTAATGGCGCGCTCCAAACGTTTGCGAAGGAATCTGCGGGTTAAATACAACGAAATGGCAATAGCCGATAGTAAAAAATATACTTTAGATATTTGAACAGAGTCTGCAACCGCAATATAAATAGCCCATGCTAAGCTAATTATAGAAATTATCATCCAAAAGCGCTCTAAGTACGTGTAAACTTTAATTTGATTCATTTTTGTTCTTCTATTTCAATATTATAATAACTGTCTCTAATTTCTGAAATCCGGTAGCGGGTAAATGCTAAATTTGAGATGAGCTTCTGCCCTGTAATTACACCATCTTTGGTGGTTATTTTCACAAATTTGTCGGTGTATAAACTATCTTGATCAAAAAATATTTTTAGTTCTTCGGTTTCTAATTTTTCGCCTTCCACATTAGAAAACACTACATTATTCTGAACCAACATATATTTTTTGTCTTCATAAAGATATGCTTTTTTAGCCAGAAGGTGGCTTTTTATAACATTTACCGAATCGTAAAACGTTACGTCTATGCCTTTAGGCCAAACCACCTCAACCCCTTCTGCCTTAGAAAATTTTTCAAGCATGGGCGCTTTCATTCTTATTTGAATTATACCACCATCTGAATAGGTCATTTCAACATCTTCCGAAAGTTCGGAAGGGCCATCATTTGAGAGTAAAAATTCATCTATTTCGCTACGTTCATTTTTACATCCATAACAAAACATCCCTACTGCCAGTGCAATAAGGATGCTTGTTTTCGATATTAAATGAGTTGCTTTATGCAATGTTTAATCCTTCGTTCTTACGGTGGTTGATTTGTTTATCCAACATCCAATGGTATATGAACTTCCTGCTTCAAGTCCTGCAAAGAATAAGTTTTCTTTGGTAGGTAATTGACCAGTCCAAGAAGCAATGTAAGAGTTGGCTGTACCAGCAACAGAACTATCTGCATTTCTTGCTTTGTTAGCGTAATCAATAGCTAGAGCAAACACCAATCCTTTTTCAACTTCGTTGGTAGCACAAGAACTTGCAGAAGATGCAAATGCACGCGCCATAATTAGGTATGCCTCACCAGCGCCAGAGTTAATGCTCAACCATTCGTTAGCATAGCTTACTGCTTGCTGACCTCTACCTGCGTTTGCAGCTATTCTTGCAGCCATTGCTACGTATTTTTCTCTGTCTTCGCATGATCCGCACAACTCAAGAGCTTTAGCAATATTGCTCATTGCTTCACCGTCTTTATTTTTCTTTTCCATCAAGATGGCGTAGTTGTAGTGCCCTTCTGCACTTGGAGATAATGTTAACAGTTTTTCAGTAACTTTTCCGAATAACTCACCATCTAAACATTTACCTTTTTGAAGTGATGCCAATATTTTTTGTAGGTTATCTACATCGTCTGGGTTGGCATCAAATTTCTTTTGGTTGAATGGTACTAACTGCTCGCAACTTAAGAAAGGTGCATATACTGTGTTCAAGTAATCATCAACTTTAGGGAAGTTGGCATTGCCTGTTTTTTTGTACGCTAACTGAGACGCATTGATGCTTTTGAAATATTCTTCTACCATTCTGTTGTCATCAAACTTTTTGGCTTTGTACAACATCATGTTTGATTTGGTGTACATCTGTAAACCAGTAGCCGAAACATCTGCAGGTGCTTCATCAATAGACTCACTTAATAATTTATTAGCACGCTCATGGCTGTTTTTCTCGTCATATTTCATTAATGCAATACCATAATCTTGTTTTGCATCTGGAGTAGCACCAAAATATTCAATCAGTTTATCGTATGAGAAAAATATAGAATCTACATAACGCTTTTTAGCGGTTGCATCTTGCTCTCCATCGGCTAATTTTCCATAAATGTATGCCCCGTTAGCATATAAATTAGATTTGTATTGAGGACAAACTGCAACAGCTTCTTGCCAAAAACGTGTAGCTCCTTTGAATTCTTTTTTAGTTAAAAAATCGGTATAAAGCGCAACGTTTTGTCTGCATTTTAAGCTATCGCTACCCCAATTGGCTTTCTCATCTTGGGCCATGCTTACACCAGCCACCATCACAAATATTCCTAATACTAACTTTTTCATTCTTCTTCTTTTTAATCTATTGTTATTAATCGTATTTTCTTTTTACAAACCATCGGTCTCCTTTTGATGGGGTGATGGCTACTCCAATTTTCAATCTAGCAAAACGCTCTTCTACTAAACTGTTGTTGGTTGTACCTCTAATACCAACTTCTATGCCAAAGTTTATTGATGATAAAGAACCCGAAGCTACCAAGGGAAGTGATAGCCCTGAAGATACTGCCATTTCTGTTATTTCTGTTGAATTAATTACAAGTCCCAATGTTTGGTAGCGCAAACCGAATTTATAGGTGGCGTTTTTGAAACTGTTTCCTGGAACCATTTCAGCACTTGCAGAAGGTTTTAACCACATGCCCAACGCCAGTTGATTGTTGGCTGAGAATTGAGCTACTTTTTCTTCCTGCCCAAAATTAGCACTAAAGTTGCTCATATTCCTTGTTGTAAATTGAATGCCTCCTCCAATTTTCTGCTTGTGGTTTACAGAAAATCCAACGCCAATAGCACCTGGTAACATATAACTGCCTTTTACTTTTCCAGAATATTCAAACGTGTCTATCACTGCTAAAACGCTGTTGAAATAAGTGTAAGCCACTTGCTCGTTGGTGGCGTTTATGTTGGTATTGTGCGTGTAAGTAATGGCAAAACCATACTGATTGGTCTTATTAGGAATGTACCTTGCGTAAAGTCCACCTTCAAAATAAACATCTTTAATGCTGCTGGTATCTTTATCTAAAAACGATAAATACCCCGAACCCTCTTCAAATTCTGATTGGCGTGTGTTAGACACTGCACCAAATAAATAAGAAGCGTTTAATCCTGCAGAAATAAACAGTTTTGAAGAATCTGATTTATACACCAAATGCCCATAGCCCAAGGTTAGTCTGTTGGTACCGGATTCGCCTTTGTATTTGTTAATTTGTCTAAAACCATCAATGGTTTGTGTGGTGTCTGTAATGTTGTAACCCATTCGAGAAAAGGGCTGATAGCTTAATACTAAACCAGAGCGTCTTCCTGTGGGAAGCCCTAACGTAAAGTTAGACATGTAGGTAGATGTATACAAACGGCTAGAATTAACCGAGCGTGCATCAATAAAATCTGACCCTACAGAAATATCAAATACTGGCAGATGGCGTGCTATAAAACTATAGCTTGCAGGGTTTGATACATTTACTTGATTGTAATACGCATCTGTGTAGCTTAACCCTCCTTGTCCCATTTGAAAAGCAGATTCTAAGGAATTGATGTGACCTAAACCAAACTTTGTGTAAGGAGAATTAAAGGCAGATTGACCTTGAGATTGTTGTAAGAAAAACAACATCAAAGCCACTGTAAATAAGTAAAGTTTATTTCGCATTATAGTTTAAAATTTCGTTGAGCCCAATAAGGGTGAGAAACGGCTGTGCAAAGATGCTATTTTTTAATTCGTTTTCAAAATAAAGTAAATCTCCGCCTGTTGCAGCAACGCACAGGTTAGGATAACGCTGTTTGTAACGATTTATTATTTCTGTTACTTCTGCCACAATACCAAAGTAAGCGCCCGATAACAAAGACTGCTCGGTGGTGGTACCCGTAAAGTAAATGGTTGGGCTTGGTTGAACAAAGGGTAGTTTATCTGTAAAATGATGCATGGCTTTTAGGCGCATAATAAATCCTGGAGCTATGGCTCCGCCTAAATACATACCGTCTGATGTAACAAAATCGTACTTTACACATGTACCAAAATCTATACTCAAAGCGTGTTGATTAGGATACAACTTGTGCAAAGACACGGCATTGGCAAGGCGGTCGTTGCCTAGTGTTTGAGGCGTGGCGTACTTGTTGGTAATGGGCAATGGTGTATCGCTACTTAGTAAAATACCTTTGTAGTTACTTAATAACTCATTAATAAATACTGGATGATTGACCACAGAAGAAACAATACACTGACTAATAGAATAATGTTGGATGATACCTAACAACTCTTCTTCAAAATTTTCGGAGATAATTTTGTGGTGCACCAAATCGTCACCTTTAAATATGGCGCACTTAAGTTGCGTATTTCCCCAGTCGATTATTAAATTCAAAATCCAATGTATTAATTGCTTACAAAGAAAAGAATTTTAATTTTTACATGGGGAGTTCATTTTTTCAAAAAATTTGTACATTTGCACCCGTTATCAACAAAGGTGCCTTAGCTCAGTTGGTAGAGCAAAGGACTGAAAATCCTTGTGTCCCTGGTTCGATTCCTGGAGGCACCACCTTAAAAACCCTAGCTTACGCTGGGGTTTTTTGTTTGTAGAACTTTTGTAAATTTGGTGAAAGTAGTTAAACGTAATCACGTTATTTATTACCGAAAAAAGTGCCTATCACCCGAAGGAAGTACGGAGGAGATACGCTTGAGACTGGGAGGAGCACCCGAGGAGATACGAATGAAGGGGTTATGGATTATGGGTGTTTGGCAATTGAGGGTAATTTGTATATTTGGTAAAAGTAAATGAAATTTACACCATTGATGAAAATTAAAAAGGATGGCATTTGTCAGACCTATACACCCAAAATTGGGTGTATAAGGATGGTTTTGTCAGACCTATATACAAGTTAGTGGCAAGGCTATGACGACAAACACAATGAAAAACATATTGACAATATTAATCGGACTTTTTACTATTTTGACTTCATTTGGGCAAGAGAAGAAATGTTGTGACACATACGTTTACGAAGGTTGCATTCTGACAGACCAGAACAAACGACTCGAAATAAATCTGAATTTTTTAGTTCTCCTTGACTCGACAATGGTAGGTTCATATTACTACAATCCGAATTGGGGTTCACTAAAATTGGTCGGAAAATTAAATGCGGACAATTCATTTTACTTAATTGAACGCGATAAATCAGACAGCATTACAGGTTACTTCAATGGACAACTTGAACCTGAATTCAAAAAAGCAACGGGTAAATGGACAGATGGACAAAAAAGTAGAACTTATACTTTTGAAATCAATCAAGTAATTGGAAAGTCATATTGGGACTTCATTAAAAAAAATCGAGCTCTATTTGAACACACCGACATTAAAACAGCTATTAAGGAAAAAGAAAAAGTGCTTAGTATTGACGTTGCAAGTCAGGGATTGAAAAAACTTCCCAAAAAACTTTCTAGGCTTGACAAAATTGTCTCAATAAATCTTTTAGGAAATGAATTTGAATCTTTTCCAACTGTTTTGAGCAAGTTGACAACCTTAGACGAAATATCTTTAAGTTCAAACAACTTAAAATACATAGGACCAGAAATTGGTAATCTAAAGAATTTACGAATTTTAATAATGAACAATAACCAATTGACAGAATTACCGAAAGAAATTGGCGAGTTGACAAACCTACTATATCTAGAAATCGGGAATAATCAATTAACAACATTACCAGAAGAAATTAAGTATTTGACAAGCCTCCAGGAATTGCATATTGAGAGAAATAAACTAAGCGACAAGGAGAAAGAAAGAATTAAAAAATTATTGCCCAAATGCGTAATACACTTTTGACAGAAGAAAGCCCAGCCACTAACAGGCGTTTGGCTCAATGGCGGGTGAAGTGGTTAATTGAACATTCTACCTCGCATCAACTTTTGTGGTGCATTTACAGTTTAGTGCTCCGAAATCCGCCACTGCGCCAAGCGCCAAAACGTTAAAAAATCCCCACACACCAAGTGCATATCCTCACGCACAGCGTGAGCGATGTTTTTCGGTGGTTAAAAGATTTCCAGATAGGGCAAATCACCAATGAACTAGTGAACCAATAAAGCAATACCTTCTCTAAATTTCCTTAACCTGAATGATGTTCATGGGGCAAGCTTTGGCGGCTTTAACGTTGGCTTCTAGCTCATCTTGTGTAACACGAACGGTGTAAAACCCTTTTTTGTCTTCGCCACCAAGTAAGGTCACTTTACCATCTTTTTTAGACATGCGCCAACGCTGTGGAGCAAACTCCACACAGTAATTGCAGCCAATGCATTTGTTGCGTTGGTGCGAAATAACTACACGTTGGTTGGGGCTATGCTTCGACAACTTTATACAATTTATCCGATTGACGAATCATTTTTTCAACGGCAAAAGTAACTTCATCGCCTTTGGCTGCTTGTTCTACTTCTACATCGTTAATACGAATAGAATCTATAATACTTTCAATAACGCCTGTAGTTGGGCCTGTAATTAAAATTTTGTCGCCCTTTTTCAAATCGTGCGATTCTATTTTAAACTCGCCAATACCTGCTTTAGAATAGTAGTGTAACCCTTTACCTATGTAAATTTTCTTTTGCGTAGCCGAAGAACCTGCTTGGTTGGTCCACTCGCCCAATTCTTGTCCTAAATAATAGCCACCCCAAAAACCACGGTTGTAAACGGTTTCTAAACGGCTCATCCAATCGTCTATTTTTTCTTTGGTGTAAGTTCCATCCTGAACAGCATCAATGGCTTCTCTATAACATTTAATGGTAGTAGCTACATATTCAGGCGCACGTCCACGTCCTTCAATTTTCAATACAGACACCCCTGCGTCAATCAATTCATCTAAAAAGTTGATGGTGCATAAATCTTTAGGCGACATGATGTATTCATTGTCGATTTCCAACTCAACATTGTCTTCCAAATCAATCACTTTATATTTTCTGCGGCAGTTTTGCACGCATGCGCCTCTATTAGCCGAAGAATTTTGGTTGTGTAAACTCAAGTAACATTTACCCGAAACCGCCATACACAATGCGCCATGGGCAAATACTTCTATCTCTACCAATTTGCCCGAAGGACCGCAAATGTTTTCTTTTTTCACGCCATCGCAAATGGTTTTTATTTGCTGTAAACTCAACTCGCGCGAAAGCACCATTACATCTGCAAAATAGGAGTAGAAACGCACGGTTTCTAAGTTGGTAACATTAAGCTGCGTAGAAATATGCACCTCTACGCCTTGCGAACGCGCTAAGCCAATAACCGCTTGGTCTGAAGCAATAACAGCAGTAATGCCAGCTTCTTTTACCTTCTGAATTACGGTTTTTATCAATGATAAATCGTGGTCGTATATAATGGTATTAAGCGTTAGGTAGGTGTTGGCACCGTACTTTCCACAACGCTCGGCAATTTCAGGAAGGTCTCCAAGGGTAAAGTTCATGGTAGCGCGGGCACGCATGTTGAGTTGGTCAACACCAAAATATACCGAGTCTGCGCCATTATCAAGGGCTGCTTGCATGGCATCAAAGCCACCTGCAGGCGCCATCAATTCAATCTTTCTCTTTTCCATGCTACAAAAATACGCTGAATTTCTTATTTAGCAAGGTTCTAAATAGAGAATCTAGAAGAATATTCTACATAAAAACAAATAAAAAGAAGGAGTGGTGTTTTACTTTTTCAAAATTTCTCTTGATATCACCAGTTTTTGAATTTCGGAAGTGCCTTCGCCAATGGTCATTAGCTTAGAATCTCTTAAAAACTTTTCAGCAGGATATTCTTTCGTATAACCGTAACCACCCATAATTTGCACAGCTTCGTTGCCACATTTTACAGATACTTCGCTAGCGTAATACTTTGCAAATGCACCTTCTTTGGTTACGGATAGTCCTTTGTTTTTTCTATCGGCTGCCTGAAACGTTAGCAATTCTGCTGCTTCTACTTCGGTTGCCATATCAGCTAATTTAAAACCAATAGCTTGAAATTCTGAAATGGGTTTGCCAAATTGCTCGCGCTCTTTGGAAT
>CAYVVI010000036.1:0-14354 GCA_964455265.1 uncultured Flavobacteriales bacterium
GCCAACTCAATGAGGGGTGCTCGTAAAATCGGGCTGAGATTATACCCAATTCTCTATCTATAGAGAATACACCTGATCCAGATAATACTGGCGTAGGAAAGAGTATAAGTAGTAATTATAATGTTTAACAAAAAACGTTTGTATTACTCCTCTACAAGCGTCAAAAAAACTTTTTGACACATGAAAAAGGTCGTAAAAATTTTGACGTTTTGTATCGCAATGCCATTTGCTGTTTTTTCGCAGCAAACCATTAAAGGCAAAATAACCGATACAGAAGCCAATGCCCTAACGGGTGCAAGCGTAGGTATAGTAAATACCTACAGAACTACGCACGCCAATGCCAATGGCGAGTATGCGTTTACCAATTTACAAAATGGCGATTATGAAGTGGTGGTGTTTTTTGTTGGTCATGAAAAACAAACGCAAAGCATTTCGCTTAGCGGAGCCGATGTTGAACTTAATTTTAGTTTAAATCGTTCTAAAACTAATTTAGGCGAAGTAGTAGTAGAAGGCACGCGGGTAAAAGAAGACGCTCCCATTGCCCACGAAAACTTTAGCAAAGAGCAGCTGAGTAAGTTTAACAATGGGGTGGATATTCCTATACTATTAGACCAAGCGACTTCTGTGGTAACTACCACCGATGCTGGTGCAGGCGTGGGTTACACGGGCTTACGCATTAGAGGTAGCGATGGTACGCGCATCAACGTTACCGTAAATGGTATTCCTATGAACGACCCCGAATCGCATGGCGTGTGGTGGGTAAACATGCCCGACTTGGCTTCTTCTACAAGTAGCATACAAATTCAGCGTGGGGTAGGTACATCAACTAATGGCGCAGGTGCATTTGGTGCAAGCATCAACGTAAATACTTTAGAAGGTGAAACTGATGCGTATGGCGAAGTGGCGAGTTCGTATGGCTCATTCAACACGTATAAAAACACTATCAAATTTGGCTCAGGATTGATTGACAACAAATGGACGTTTGATGGGCGCTTGTCTAAAATTAATTCCGATGGATATATAGACAGAGCTTCATCTGATTTACGTTCTTATTATTTCTCGGCAGGATATCATGGTAAAAAATCGTTGCTAAAGTTTATCACCTTTGCAGGTCATGAAAAAACCTACCAAGCGTGGTATGGTGTGCCAAAAACTTATTTGGATACCAACCCCACATTCAATCCTTACACTTACGATAATGAAGTGGACGATTACCAACAGCATCACTACCAGTTGCATTATGTGTACAATGCTTCGCCTAACTTAAAAGTAAATGCAGCGTTGCATTACACACGTGGTTTTGGATTTTTTGAACAATACAAAGGAGTAGGAGAGAATGCGATTATAAATTATTTCTCAAAAGAAAGTTTAGAAGATTATGGTTTAAGCCCTTTCATTACTGCCAAAGGCGACACGATTACAGAAACCGATTTGATTCGCAGACGCTGGTTAGACAATCATTTTTATGGCGCTGTATTTTCTTCAGAGTATTCTAAAAATAATACCACTGTTGTATTTGGCGGTGGAGCTAACCAATATTTAGGCAAACATTTTGGAGAAGTTATTTGGGCAGAATTTGCAAGCAATGGAAAAATTCGTCATCCGTATTACGATAACGATGCGGTGAAAAATGATGCCAATGTTTATCTAAAAGCATTGCACAAAATCAATGATAAATTTTCTGTATTTGCAGATGTTCAACAAAGGGTTATTACGTATGGCTTTTTGGGCTTCGACAACGAGTTAAACAATGTAACACAAAATGCAAGTTTAAACTTTTTCAATCCTAAAGCAGGGTTTAATTTTCAGCTAACCGATGAGCATGGCTTTTATGGATTTTTTGGTATTGGTAATAAAGAACCAAACAGAAACGATTTTACTGAATCATCACCTGTTAGTCGTCCAAAACATGAAGAACTATACAACACAGAAATTGGTTATCGTTTGCAACGAAAAAATGCTTTTGCCAACATTAACCTTTATTCTATGGAATACAAAAATCAATTAATTGTTACAGGACAACTAAATGATGTTGGCGCAGCAGTGCGTGTAAACGTTCCACAAAGTTATCGCAGAGGTATTGAGATTACCGCAGGTGTGCGCCCGATGAATAAATTAGAATGGCGTTTTAATGCTACACTAAGTCAAAACAAAATTGTGCAGTTTGAAGAATACATTGATAATTGGGACACATGGGAGCAAGATGTGGTAACGCACATAAATACCGATATTGCTTTCTCACCCAACTTTATTGCGGGGAGTGAATTAATTTTTACCCCAATTAGCGACCTTAAAAAAGGGAACTTAGAGTTGGCGTTTATTAGCAAGTATGTTGGTGAGCAGTTTATTGACAATACTTCAAGCGTGCATGCAAAGTTAGATGCGTATCTTGTAAACGATTTACGCGTGCAATATAGCAAACATACCAAAGTATTTAAAGAAGTAATACTAAGCACATGGGTGCGCAACATATTTAATGAGCAATATTCATCCAATGCGTGGGTATATCGCTTTACTTCTTCGGGTGGTAGCTACGGAGATATTTATGAGAACTTAGAAGATGCTACTACAAACCGATACAATTTAATAGGCGTATTCCCACAAGCGGGCATCAATTTTTTTGTGGGTGTAACGTTGAGGTTTTAGAGTATTATAAGTGATGATGAGATGGAGAGATAAAGTAATTGAGTGATAAAAAAACCCCAAGTTTTGCTTGGGGATTTTTTATTTAAAATGCCCGAATTGGACGAACAGTATGAGTACTAGTCTTACCGAAGTTGCCTACATTGCCATCGCCAAAGGTGAAGTCCCAAGCAGTTGTTGCACCACCCTCCGTACTGCTCCAATAGCGTGCAGTATTTGACAACAATGTAAAACCGTTTGCATTTAATGCTTTATTTGCATGGAAACGGCTTTGCCATAAAATGTTTAATTCATCAATAGAGGGTAGGTACCAATCGCTCGAAAAATTGGCTGTAATCCAATCTTTTGCAGGGCTGTTGGTCATTAAGTTCATATTATATGCCCCATCCCAACTTCTATCAGCATTTGTTGTGCTAGAAGAACTTTGCCATTGTGCTGTTGTTTCTGTTTTGGAAACAATCAACCCATGTTGCTGGCCATCTGCGCCTATATAAATGTAAAATACAATACCGCCTAGTGTATCTTGCCCTAAGTAAAATTTTGGTTTCGCTGCGCTAATGGTGTAGGGAGTAGCTGCAGTTCCATTGCCTGTAACGATAATATTATCGCCCGCATTAATTTTAGTTTCAGAGCCATCCATAACTAAAGCAGTTCCATTTTTTCTAATATTCCCTGTGAAATTGATGTCGCCAGATACATCAAGTGCATAAGCCGGGTTAAGTTTGTTAATTCCAGTATTCCCGTTTCCAAGAATTACAAACTTATTATTGTCTGTACCAAAGCCGTTTCTTAATCCAAATATAGTTTCTGAATCACCCAACGCTTGCATGGACGTACCATTCTTTTTATTTGCAGTTAATTGAATAGCAGCTTTGGTATCTGTAGGGTCTGATGAACCAATTACGCCCCAAACTTCAACTCCGGATTCTGAGGCAGATTCAGAATATCCCTGAATCGAAAGACCTCCGAAACCAGAATTTACTGTAAAATTTCCAAAAACATCGGTTGGTAACCAATCGGTAATACCATGCGTTACATCTTGGTCAGCTAAGAAAATACGACCATTGCTACCCGGTCCACCCTTTACTTGAAGAGTGGCATCAGTGCCCCAACCAGCATTTCTGTATAAATCAAGAAGATATTGAGGATTTTGAGTACCAACTCCCACATTTCCATTGCCCTTCACCACCAATTGTTCCGTATGTCCGTGTACTCCGATGCCTGTATAATTTTGCGATTGTTTGTATTTAATATAACCCCCTTGATCAACGGCTACATTTCCCATAGTAATGAATTTTTCATCAAACGCATTATTAAAGGTTGCAATGCGACCATCTCCGATAGTGCCAACTACGTAAAGTCGTTCAGTTGGATTATTCGTACCTATACCTACATTTCCCGATGTAAAATCTCCATAAATCATTGGTGTGCTGGTTGAACTATTGGCAATGTAAAGTTTGTTTGAGCCTGTTTCGTTTCTGCCAGCCTGATATCCTAAAAACACATTGCCAGAACCGTTTGAGCTGAAACCAGCTTCATAACCTATAGCAGTATTGTTACTTCCCGATGTGCTATTATACAAAGTACTCGTTCCAAAAGCGGTATTATTGCTGCCGGATGAATTGACCAACATGCTTCCTGCACCAACGGCTGTATTATTATTTCCACCATTCATTGTCCACAGGGCACTTGCGCCTAGCCCAGTATTATTAAATCCGTTGACCATATGCATCAAGGTATGTCGACCCAAACCAGTATTATTGTAGCCAGTTGTGTTGCTAGACATAGCTTGTTCACCAAGAGCAGTGTTCCAATTTCCTGATGTATTGCTCATGAGAGCATTTAGACCAATTGCAGTATTGGTATTAATATTGCCATTGCCTAATCCCACTCTTACTCCATTAAACGATACATCTTCAGTTGTCTCTAGTTGAAAGGCAGGAGCATCCGTTCCAATTCCAACTTTACCTGTATTAAAGTAAATATCGCCTCCATTTATTTTCCAAATCATCGTGTCGCTCTCAATGAAATTATTAAGTTTACTATTCCAATTTGCAGTGTCGGCAGAAGTAATTCCTGCTGCTACAGAAGTGCCAAAAATAGGGTCAGCTTCAGTATAGCTCGTAATGTATCCAGCATCGTTGGTAAATGTACTTATGTTGGTTGGTGTGTTTGTTAAATCATTATAGTCGCCAGAAAATTTGTTGTTCCAATTAGCTGTGTCTGTAGAAGAGATTCCTGCTGCTACAGAAGTGCCAAAAATAGGGTCAGCTTCAGTATAGCTCGTAATGTATCCAGCATCGTTGGTGAAAGTACTTACATTGTTTGGTGTGTTAGTTAAATCATTATAGTCACCAGAAAATTTGTCATTCCAATTTGCGGTATCAGCAGAAGTAATTCCTGCAGCTACAGAAGCATTAAACTCAGGGTCTATTTCAGAAATTCCACCTACAACAGTTTCTGCAGTTTTTGCGTGTAAGGCATAAGGTACACTCAACAACTGGCTTGTACCTGAAATGGTATAGTTGGTACCACCATCAATATCGGTTTCAGTTTTGATAAAGTAAGGTCCGTTTGCCCAGTCAATTGCAGAGAAGTTTCCGCTTTGAGCTATACCTGCACCTATTTCTAAAGACACTAAACCATTAATGTTTGTAGTAGGCGTATGTGTTTCTACATACACGGCTGTACCACTTGCTGTGCCTTGTATAATGATTATTTGCATACCTACAGATTGGGTGCTAATTAATTGCCCGCTACTATTTCGAATTACCGCTTGGTAGCTCATTTTTTCTGGCACCTGTGTTTGTGCTAGTGATAGGTAACTTGTACTTACTAGCACCATAAAAATTAAAATAGATTTTGTTATCGATTTCATAGTTATTTGGTTTTAATTGCTTTAAATGATTGAATGGTTTTTCCTTCTTTACTTACATGTATAAAATATGTTGCTGCAGTTAAATATTGCATTTCAATAGTTGTTTTTACAGAAGATATTTTGTCGCTTGCTATCAGTTTGCCATGCATATCATATAAATGATAACTTAGATTTTCGTTGGCGTAATTACTTACAAGAAGTGTCAGGTTTTCGCTTGTAGGATTTGGATAAACTGAAAGCGAAATATTAAGATATATATCTCTCCTCCCAACCAAATAAATTTCATAAGCATGCTGAATACCTTGAGCAATAGTTCCAGATGTATTCGATTGAGTAGTGTACACAACCTGACCCACACTGTAAGAAACAGTTCCTCCAGTGCCACTTGCAGTTCCTCCACTTGTGTTTGAGGATTCTTGTGCTGAAATGCTCATCATCGTACCACACAATACGATAGTTAAATAAGTGTTTAATAATTTTGATTTCATAGCTTTATTTTTAGCAAAGTTGTTACAATAGGAGCTCATTAAAAATGACGTTGGTCATGAATAAATGATGATTTTGGTCATAAATTACTAGGCATGTAATTTGAAATGTTTGTATGAATAAAAAAGCCCTCAACTTGAGGGCTTTTTTTAAGATTATTCTTTTATGATTTTTCTACTGAGATAGTACTCATTATTAAATACTATTGTAATAAAATAAATGCCAGTATCTAAATGCTTATTAAACTTTACAACTTCTTTATTGTCTCCAACGCGTGTGTTTTTTATATAAGATTCTTTAACAATTTGACCTAATGAATTACTTAAAAAGTAATAAACATCAACGTTTGTATTTAAATAAAACTTTAAAGTAAAATTTCCATTATTTGGATTTGGATAAATAGCAACATCGTATGGACTTTTAGAATTAACTTCTTCTAGATTGACTGTCTCGTCTTTTATTAATGTTACTTCATAAATGGTAGGGTCAGCACTTGTTGTAGAAGTCTCATTCACTGTAAAGGGGTTTTGTGTCGGGCTTAGTATTCCACCAAAAATATGGCCAATTACAAATTCATTTTGATTAATCTCACTAAGTTTAATTATCTCTGAATCGTAATGAGGAATGTTTTTACTTACAATAAATTCTGCGCTTGAACCTTTTAATGCTGGCATTTCTGATGAAAGTTTAAATTCATGAAGTGAGTTGTCATCATATCTTGAAAGCAAACTAATAGTTTTTACAAAAGGAACATTATCATCTTTGATTAGACTTCCATTTGAAAAATAATACTGACTCATTCCGCCAAAAAAGATGTTATGCGATTGATTATTTATACTATCGTATAACACTACTTTTGCGCTGTGGTAATTGCTTAAATATTGGTTAAAGTCTGTGTTGGCAAGATGTCCGCTCTCTAAAATATCTACAGGGTATAGAAAAGGTAGATCAGCATTTATTTGAAATACGCCCGAAGAAATAGTATAACCAAATGCTCCATCAGGATAAATTTGAGGCAATAAATTATAATCTCTTCGTCTAAGATGTACTTCATCTGTTGTTGAAGAATAGCTATTAAACGATAACTGATTGTTGCTGTTATTGATTTTAAATTTTCTTATTTGGTTTGAATATTCTTGAGTAAAACCTGGTCCATGGTCAGGTCCCATAGGATTGTACCTTCCATCAAATCGATGACCACCCACAAGATAATAAGTGTCTTTAATATTACCCAACTGCCCACCTGTTACTGCAAATTTTTCATCCGAAATTTGTTTAATGAAAGGAGTTATATCCGCACTATTAATTACTGCATTTATAACTTCTGGAACTGAAATTGATGTTAGATATGGAAAAGTTATATGGTCATCTACCGAAGGAGAATAGGCATACCCACCAATAATTATCAAAGTGTCATTGTCTTGATAAAAATTCATGTTTGTAGACTGTAACTGCTCTTTTAAACCAGTTGCTAAAACATCAACTGATGAAAACCAAAACTGCTTTTGCTCAACATCAACAACATAAATGTTAGTGTTATTACTAGATTCGGTAAATGCATTAAAAGGTTGCCTGGCATGCAGTCCATCTTTCCTCCCTCCAACTATTAACCATTTACCATCATTTTGGGCGAATGCATAAGAGTGTAATCCTGGCAAATTTTCAATAATTATTGGATTCAATTCAACCCTGTATTTGAAAGAATTTTGTGCTTTGACTGATAATGTAAACACATAAATTGTAATTAATAATAATTTAGCTTTCATATTGAATTTTTTCCAAATCTATTTAATTATTGGCTCTACTAGTGTGATGTTGGTTACACTCTTATCATTCATCAGTTAAAGTAACTACTTAAACATCGGTTTGTCGTTCAGGGTGTTTCTAAATGATTTGATGTTGTAGCGCAATAGCAATTCGTGCGTGCCTTTAGAGTACTGACTCATTGGTGTGAGTGAATAATCAAAGGCATAACCCAACACAAATTCTTTGTACTTGTATTGCATAAACATGGTGGCAAACGCCAGTGATTTATATCCAGCACCAACGCTTATCATGTCTTTATACCATACGGCTGTGTTCAAGTCTATTTGAGGCATTACTTTAGGGGTGTATTTTAGTAGTGAGAATACATCCATGTTAAAGTCATCGTTCAATTTAAACTTAGCACCTGCCGTAGCAAAATAGTTGGATACCATTACAGGCACGTTGCTATTCTGAATTGAGTTGAACCCATCAGAATTATAGTTTAACAAACGGGGTACTGATACGCCTACATAAAACTGATTGGTATAGTACATCACACCGATACCTACTTTTGGCAACACAAAGTTGTTGGCTGGATTGGTAAATACAGCATCTGCTTCATCCCAATAACGTAAGTCATCGTAGTTGGTGTTTAAAAAATCAGCACCAGCGTTAATACCAAAACTTATGCGTTGGTAATCGGTAATGTTAAGGTAGTAAGAGTAGTTGGCAGCTACAGTTGTTAATGCCGTTGCTCCAATTACATCTTGAAACACATAACCACCTACACCAATGTTTTTCTTTTCTATTGGTGTTTCGTAAAGTAAGCCATAGCTCATAGGTGAGCCATTAAAACCTACCCATTGTTTTCTCCATAATCCAACTACTTTCGATACGTTTTCGGTACCTGTTGCAGCAGGGTTAAAGTAAGCGTTGGCTTGATTGTACTGCGTAAACGAGTAGTCTTGCTGTGCGTTAGCAACGCCTGCAAAAGCCAATAATATTAGGGCGAATGTCTTTTTCATGTTTATTTGCGTTTAAGTTCTACAAAGTCGTTTTTAATAATTTGTTTGCCATCAATTTCTAGAATTACAAAGTAAGTTCCATCAGGCAATGCTTGTCCGTTTTGTGATGTGCCTGCCCACGTGTTGTTGTATCCTTTTTCTTGATACACTACTTGACCCCAACGGTTGGTAATAATTAGCAGATTGTTAGGGTAGGCCTCAATACCTCTGATAAAGAAGGTATCGTTATGTCCATCATTGTTAGGAGAAAATGCCGTAGGTAATTCTAACTTTATTGGCTCTGTTAAGCTAATGCTTACTTCATAGCTACAACCGTTTACATCCGTAAGCAGTAAGATGTACTCACCAGCTGTTAACCCAGATAAATCTTTAGTGCTTTCACCATTACTCCAATCAAAGAAATAAGGTTCAGTTCCACCGCTTACTGTGGTATTAATTGCGCCATTATCTCCACCATGAAAATCAATGTTGTTATCGTGGAAATTAACTGGACTGGTTAGCACAGCAGTTAATTCATCTGGTTGAGTTACGGTGTATTCTTCTAATAAGAAACATCCGTTTTCGTCTTCAACATAAACACTATAATTTCCTTTTGAAATATCATTGATGTCTTCAGAGGTTTCATCGTTAGACCACTCGTAAGTGTAAGGTTGTGTGCCACCCACTACGGTTATGTCTATAGCACCATTGCTATACTCATAGCATGTTACGTTGCTTACTACTCCGGATATCTCTAATAAATCGGGTTGGTTTACGGTTGCAGATATATCTGTAAAACAATCGTTATCATCTGTAACAGTTACAATGTAAGTGCCGATGGTTAATCCGCTGATATCTTCTGTAGTTTCATTATTGTCCCATTGGTATTCATAAGGAGGAGTTCCACCAACGGCTGTTAAATCAATCGCCCCGTTAGCTTCACCAAAGCAAAGAACATCTGTTACAGAAACACTAAGTTGAATGGCAGTTGGGTCAACTACTAAGTTTTGCAAGATGAAGAAACATGAGTTAGCATCTACTAAAGTTACAGAGTAAGTTCCAGCAGCTAGATTTATCACATCTTCAGTATTTGGTCCGTGTTCCCAAGTGTAAGAGTAAGGTAACACACCACCTGTAGCTGTAATATCAATTTCACCATCATTACCACCATTACAACTTACATCAATAATGCTTGCTGTAATGTTAAGCGTATCGGGTTCTGTAACGATAATGCTGTTTGATTTTTTACATCCGTTTAGGTCGATATAATCTACAGAGTAAGTTCCAGCAGGTAGTCCAGTAATGGTTTGTGTATCTCTGCCATTATTCCAAAGATATGTGTAAGGAGCTACACCGCCTGTTGGGTTTACAACAACCGTTGCATCACTTTTTCCATGGCAGCTAATGTCTTCACCATTATAGTTGGTTGTTACTTCTATGCTAGAGTTAAGTATTTGTGGGTTCACTAAAGTTATGGCTTCACTAATATCGCAACCATTGTTGTCGCTTGCATTTAGCGTGTAGTTACCTGCTGTTAGTCCTGAGATAACTTCTGTGGTTCCGCCACCTGTCCAGTCGAATGTGTAAGGTAGTGTACCTCCTGTCATGGTTGCGGTAATTTCACCATCATCTTCTCCAAAGCAACTGATGTGCTCACCGTTGTAATCAGAAGTAATTTCTAATGTTAGTGTAATTACCTCAGGCAACTCTATGGTGTAGGTTTCAGAAACACAACCTTTGCTATCTTTTGCAACTAGTTCGTATGTGTTTGCTACATCTAAGGTCAGTGCAAAATCTCCTTCTGCATTATAGCTTTGCCCATTGTTGGTAGATACACTGTAATTGGCTGTTCCACCATCAGGAGTAATCGTTACTACTTCATTGGTTTGTCCTGTAAAGTAGCACACATTAAAGTCAATATCGCTGATGTAAACATTAGTATCAATCACAACAGTATAAGTTTCAGATAAACATTCTCTGCTATCTTTTACAACAATTTGATAGGTGTTATCTGTTGTTAGTGAAAGTTCAAATTCACCTACAGCACCATAATCAACACCATTGTTAGAAGATACAGAATAACTAGCTGTACCACCAATAGGGGTGATGTTTACTAAAGTTGTTGTTTCGCCAGGGATTGGACAAGCCACCACTATGTTGCTTGCTTTAACAGAATCAGGTTGGTTAATACTAATGCTAATTTTTTCAGTTCCTACTTTACAATTATTAGCGTCTTTAAAATCTAACAAGTAAGTACCAAAATCAATGTTGTTTAAGTCTTCAGTGGTTTCACCGCTAGACCATGCATAACTGTAAGGCACAGTACCACCACTTGGCGTAAAATCTATACTTCCGTCAGCATAACCAAAACATGAAGGATCTACTTTAGTAAAGCTATACTCTATTTGAGTTGGGTCTGTAAGCGTAGCACTAGACCCAGCAGAGCAACCATTTTCATCTGTAACAGTTACAGAGTAGCTGCCAGGACCTAAATTGATTATGTCTTCAGTAGTTCTACCATTGCTCCACAAGAAGTTGTATTTTGGAAATGTACCTCCACTTACGGTTAAGTCAATAGTGCCATTGTTTGCACCCAAACATGTACTTGGTGTTGCTTTTAAGCCAACAGATAGTGCTGTTGGTTCGGCTACACCAAAACTTTGAAACGCATAACATCCTCTAGAGTCGGTTACCTCTACAGTGTGAACTCCACCTTCAAACCCAGTAGCGGTAAGCACGTCTTCCTGTCCGTTACTCCAGTTAATGTCAAATCCGCTAACACCATTTTCAATGTTTAGGTAAGCTTCACCATTGCTTTGTCCGTTACACGATACAGCTTTTGTGCCTACATAAATGTTAAAGGTATTACACGGTGGTTCAGAAATGAAAACACTATCTCTAAGTGAACAACTTTTAGCATCGAATATATCTACAAAGTGCCAGCCAGCGGTTAAGTTATTTGCGGTAGCAGTATTATCTCCGTTTGACCAAACATAAGTATATGCTCCAGTACCACCTGTAACATTTGCAGTAGCAGTTCCATTGTTGCCACCAACTACAGTTACGTTGGTGTGCATCATGTTGTTGCTTAGTTTTTCTGGTTCAATTATAGCAATAGTTTCAACGGCTAAACATCCATTTTCATCTTCTGCAGTAGCAGTATATACGCCTGCGGCTAAATTGGTTGCCGTAGCGGTTGTTTGTGCAGATAAATCGTTCCATAAGAAAGTTATGTTACCAGAGCCACCGGTTACATTGATGTTTGCAGAACCAGAGTTATCTCCATAACAATTCAAATCGTTTCCATCAATTGAAATTGAAAACCCGTTGCAGCGTGGTTCGTTTACAACTACACTTCCTGTTGCTGTACATCCTTTGCTATCTGTAACGGTTACATTGTAAATTCCATAAGACAATCCGCTAATAGATGAGGTTGTTTCTGCATTGCTCCATAAGTAAGTATAACCTGGAGTGCCTCCATTTGGTGTAGCTGTAGCTGTGCCATCGTTACCACCATCTGTTGTAATAGGCGTTGAATTTACATCAACAGAAAGTTGAGAAGGAACAGTAATGGTAATGCATTTTGTTTTACCACAACCATTGGCATCGGTTACGGTTAAGCAATGTGTACCACCACCTAAATTTGTTTGTTGTGTGGTAGCACCATTTGTCCAATGAAAACTTAACGGTGCTAATCCGCCTTCTACTGTAGGATTAACAGTTGTTGTAGAGTTATGACAATCTAGTGAAATGTTTGCCATAGTTATTTTAATACTATCAGTAAAGAAAAGTGTTAGTTCATCAAAGGTATTGGTACAACCCGGAAAAGGATTGGTAGAAGATAAGCGTAAAGTTACTTGTCCAGCACCTATTTCTGTAGATGTAGGCACGTAAGTTGTTGCTAACTGTGTATTAGAAGGTATATACGTTCCTGCGCCACCACTCCAAATTCCACCACCGGCATTTTCTACAACTCCTTTTAGAGCTGCATTAGGCGACTCTGCACATAGTATTTGGTCTTCACCTGCCACTACAGAAGGCGGTGCACTTTCGCTTACGGTAAATGTTTTTCTAAAGTCATCGCAATAGCCAGGTATGTAGTTGCCGTCTCTAACTTCAACAGTGTATGTCCCTGCTGCATCAATATTAAAAGGATTACCTGTGCCAATTTGTTGCATGGTGCTGTTGTACCATATAAATGTATAGTTTCCATCACCACCTTCTGCAGCTGCAGTTACATTTACACTTCCGCCTTCGCAAAATTTAAAGTCATCACCTACAGATAATTTAAGTGAATCTAAAATGGTAAATTTAACGGTATCGCAAAATATAAATTTACCCACACAATAATCTAAGGTAGGATAGCCGCAAACTTGATATTCAATTTCTGTTGGGATACCAGGTTGCGGAGTAAAGACAGGAGTAAGACAATCTGTACAACTTAATAAATCGTCATACTCACCCTCTGCACCTGGCGAAATCGATTTCCATGTTGGAGAGTTTGCTTTTACACCTAAAATTTCTAATGGCTTCTGACAGTTGGCTGGAACAGTTTGGTCACCAGGAAATGTAGGTTTAGCAACACTTATTAATGTGTAGTTACCACCATCCGTTCCGGGCTTACAAAAGGTAAGCGTAAATGGACCTTTGTCTGTAACACAAATAGTGTCTTTAACATTGTATTCTGGTCCGCAATCAATTTGCCAATCTAAGGCACCAATTGCACCTGCACCATCGTAATTAAAGAAAATACCTGCCGCATTTTCATTAAGCGTAACCGTGAAGCTAATGCAATTATCACTTCCGCTTGCACCACAGCATTGTCCTTTTCTATCTGGCGCATTAACTTCTGTTAACACCCATGTTGTATCGGGTGTGGAGGATAAATCAATAACAATGTTCGGAACATTAGTCCCACATTGAGAGTACGCACTGGCATATAGCACCAATGCTAAAATAAGTAGTTTAAATTTTTTCATTCCTTCTCACGTTTTGGTTTCTACTACAAACGTATTGTGAGTTAAGAAGAAAAAAACTGACGCTAGTCAGCCAATTTATTGATGTTTATCAGTTTTTTAGTAAGATGTAGAAATTGAGGGAATTAGCAATAAGCAACCAAACTAAATAAGGACTTAAAAGCAGCCACCAACCTGAAAATTTAATATAGCCATAATAAAGCATCCATGCTACCAATAGGGTTAAAATCACTAATGTTATTTGTGCTGCAACTACTAATTGCAAGTTAAAAAACAAAGGATTCCACAATACGTTTAGCACCCAGTGTAAGGCATATATAATATAGAATGGCTTTAGTTGTGAAAATGAATATGCATCAGATAGCTTCCACATAAATATTGACAAACAAATCATAATGGTAGTCCAAGCAAAGCCAAATACCCACCCTGGAGGGGTCCATGGTGCTTTGTTAATTGTTTGATACCATTCGTTACTAGCAGGGCTACCGCCCATGAGTAAGCTGCCCAATCCAAGTGCAGAAAAATTTAAAAACAGAAATAATAGAAACTTCCACATGGGTGCTAATGTAGTAAAATAAAAAAAGACAGCTACAAATTGCAACTGCCTTTTTCTTTAGTAGC
>CAYVVI010000037.1:0-5222 GCA_964455265.1 uncultured Flavobacteriales bacterium
ACTTTAGACAGAGAAAAATATATTGTTCTTAAAGGAGACCAGCGTATTACACTTCCAAAAAAAGAATTTGAATTGTTCGCTTTATTAGTGAGCAAACCAGGACATGTATTTACACGAGATAATATTCTTAACTCTGTGTGGGGAAATGACGTTATTGTTGGCGACCGCACCATTGACGTACACATCCGAAAGTTGCGCGAAAAAATTGGCGATGAATATATCAAAACCGTAAAAGGTGTAGGATATAAGTTAGATATAGAGTAATTTTGCTCTATAACACATGAGAAAAGCTACTGTACTTCAAATCATTGTTGCATCTTCTTTAGTAGTATCCATACTGCTTACCATTGTATTGTTTGTTGTGCAGTATTTTTTTACAAGCACATCTTTAGGCGATGAGTCCTACATCATTTTTTTCTTTTCTTGCTTAATACTTTCGGCAGGAGTTATGTATTTTTTAGTGTTTAAGTTTTTTAACGATAAGCTTAAGGTAATTTATCGTATTATTTATGATTCTAAAAATCCATTAAAAAGCAAAAAAAGTGATTTAACCGTTGACCCATTTAATCAAACATTAAAAGAGGTAACCGAGTGGAGTTCTCAAAACGAAAAGGAGTTTGAACGCTTAAAATACTTAGAAGAATTTAGAAGAGAATTTGTTGGTAATGTTGCGCACGAATTAAAAACCCCTGTATTCACGGTTCAAGGATACTTACTTACCTTGTTGGATGGAGGTTTAGATGATGCCGAATTGCGAAGAAAATTTTTAGAACGCGCCTACAAAGGTGTTGATAGAATGACCAAAATCATAGAAGATTTGGATACCATCAATCAAATAGAATCTCAAAAAATGGATTTAGATATTACCAAGTTTGACATTGTAGAATTGACAAAAGAAGTGATGGATGAGCTGGAAATATTAGCAAAAGAAAAAAATATTTCGTTAGGATTCGATAAGTTGCCAGCTACTAAAATTATGGTAAAAGCCGATAGAAGACGTATTTCACAAGTATTGTTGAATTTAATTTCAAACTCATTGCACTACGGAAAAGAAAATGGCTTTACCAAAATTCGTTTTTACGATATCGATGAGCAACTATTAATTGAGGTAGCTGATGATGGTCCTGGTATTGACGAAAAACATCTACCCCGATTGTTTGAGCGTTTTTATAGAGTAGATAAAAGTCGTGCGCGCAATGAAGGTGGTACTGGCTTAGGCTTGGCTATTGTAAAACATATTGTGGAAGCACACGGACAAACCGTTAAAGCGCGCAGCACGGTAGAAGTGGGTTCTACGTTTTCGTTTACTTTACCCCGAGCGTAGTTTCTAGCTCATCAAGTACTTTTTCAAGCAAGTTGTTTTCTGGAAAATTGGGCAACGCTGTGTTGTTAAAATTCAGTTCAATATTGTTTTGTGAAGTAGTAGAAAAGTAGTTTTTATCGGATAAATACTTTGCTAAATACGCTTGCTCATATTGATGAGGTGTTGGAATAAGCAGAGCCGATTTTTTCACTGCTACCACATCCATAATGGTGGAGTAACCACCTCTGCAAATAATGTATTTACTGCTGTTGAGCAACTGTTGTAGTTCATCTGTCGTTGCAAAATCAATCACTTTTACATTACTCGGAAAACTAATTTTTGATGCTTGTTTTGTTCCTCTTACAAAAACAATTCTTTCACCCCCTATTGAGGGGGTTAGGGAGAGGTTTTTATTCCCCTCTTGAGAGGGGTAGGGGTGTGTTCTAATTATTTGGGAGAGACCCTTTTCCAAACTCGTCCTCTGTGGCTCAGGGCCAGAAAGTAAATACAAACAATCGTAAACTATAGGAGCATTATCCTCATGCGTAAACCGAGATAAAACACCTACGTATTTTTTATGATTTAGTGAGCCATTACTTAACTCACCGCTTAGCAAACTCCCTTCAAAATCTGGCACCCATACTTCGTTAAATTTAGTGAGCCATTTTTGCAATTGCGCATTGATGAAGCCACTTAAAAAAGGAGTTTTCAGTTGCGTTTGATGTGTAATTAAAATGCTGTGTACATCTTGTAAATATAAGCCATAGCGATTATCAGAAATAATCACATCAAATTGTTCTGTCGCGTTAATTTCTTGTAATAATTGCTGTTCTTTTCTTCGGTTTGAAAAAATAGAAAATGCAATACGCACGTAATTCACCAAAGACAAAAACGCAGTATTGGCATAGTTTACAGAAACATCTTTCACACGAATGCATTTCAGTTTTGGAAATTCATTTTGTAAAAACGTCAATGCTTTTCCGTCAGCACCAATCACCACTTCGTGCCCTCTGTTTAGTAAAGCATGAATCACCACGCTGGTTCTGGTAGCGTGTCCCAATCCCCAATTCAATGGGCAAACAAATATTTTGAGTGGTTTTAACAACAATGTAAAAGTAATATATTCAATTTGAAAATTTGAAGATGTGTCAATTTGAAGATAGAGTTTTATTTTTTCCTAAGTCACCAATGAACTAGTAAACCAATGAACTTTTAACTTTATAAACTTTCAACCTTCAACTATCACCACTACCTTTGCACCATGGGCAGTAAAGATAAACTAAAGCGATTTGCAGAGATGGAAACCTTTCCGAATGTGTTTCAACCGACTATGAACGAAATAAAATCGGGAAGCCACCACATGAAAGGCAAATGGCACCAAAGCTATTTTAAAAACGATAACCCCATTGTGTTGGAGTTGGGCTGCGGAAAAGGCGAATACACCGTTGGCATGGCAGAACGCTATCCGAATAAAAATTTTATAGGCATTGACATTAAAGGCGCGCGTATTTGGCGAGGCGCTAAAACAGCTTTTGAAAACAACATGCCCAACGTGGCGTTTTTGCGTACACGCATCGATTTTATAGAGCATTTTTTTGCACAAAATGAAGTCAGTGAAATTTGGCTCACCTTCTCCGACCCGCAACCTAAAAAGCCCAACAAACGCTTAACTAGTCGCATGTTTATTGAGCATTATAAAAAGTTTTTACAACCCGAAGGTATTGTGCATCTTAAAACCGATAGCGATTTATTGTATGAATCTACCATAGAACAAATTGAGGAACACAACTACAACACACTTTTTTCAACGTGGGATTTGTACAATGAAGGCATCAACAAATTTGATGATGCCACCAAAGACATCCTCAACATAAAAACCTTTTACGAGCAGCGCTGGTTGAAAGAAGGCAAAACCATAAAGTATTGTAAGTTTACTGTGTAATGCCCGACTACTCCAAGCATATAGATTTTTTTGATTCGGTGTATCAAGTGGTGCGCATGGTGCCGCACGGTAGGGTTACCTCTTATGGCGCTATAGCCAAATATTTAAGCACACCCAAATCATCGCGTGTGGTGGGCTGGGCAATGAATGCAGCACACAGCATAAAAGATGTTCCTGCGCATAGGGTAGTCAATCGCAATGGCTTGCTTACAGGAAAAATGCACTTTTCATCACCCAACGAAATGCAACTCTTGCTCGAAAAAGAAGGCATCAAAATCATCAACGACCAAGTGCAAAATTTCAAAACCTTGTTTTGGGATCCGAGCAAGGAGTTATCGATATAGTTTTTACTCAATTTATTTTCATTCTAAACAATCAACCTTTTCCCTTAAAAAGTGTTATTTTTGCTGTATGGAAATCACACAAGAAAAGGTATTGCAAGCACTAGCAAGTGTTATTGAACCCGATTTAAAGAAAGACGTGGTGGAGTTGGGGTTTGTTTCTGATGTGGAAATTGCCGAAAATTCTGTGCGTTTCAAGGTGAAAGTAAACAATCCTGCCATGCACTCGCGCAAGCGTATGCAAGAGGCGTGTGAGTTTGCTATTGAGCGTTTTTTAGGTAAAGACGTTAAGATAGATTGTGAAGTAGTAGGTGCCGAAAAACGTGAACGCGACAATCCGTTTGAACAAATAAAAAACATTGTAGCCATTGCCTCTGGTAAGGGTGGTGTGGGTAAATCTACAATTACCTCCAACTTGGCTGCTGGCTTAGCAAAAATGGGCTATAAAGTGGGCTTGATAGATGCTGATATTTATGGGCCATCTATTCCGCTAATGTTTGATGTATTGAACGAAAAGCCAAAAGCCATTGTACAAGACGGCAAAAACCTGATGCTACCTGTAGAAAGCTATGGCGTGAAAATTTTGTCGATTGGTTTTTTTGCAGAACTCAATCAAGCCATCGTTTGGCGCGGACCAATGGCATCCAAGGCCATTACACAAATGTTTAAAGATACCCTTTGGGGCGAATTGGATTTTTTGTTGGTAGATTTACCTCCAGGCACGGGAGATATTCACCTTACGATGGTGCAAACGGTGCCACTTACAGGCGCTGTAATTGTTAGCACTCCGCAAGAGGTAGCGTTGGCAGATGCACGCAAAGGACTTGCCATGTTTAAACTAGAATCGGTAAACGTTCCAGTGATTGGTTTGGTAGAAAATATGGCGTGGTTTACACCTGCTGAATTGCCCGAAAATAAATATTACATCTTCGGAAAAGAAGGTGTAAAAACGTTGGCAGAGCAAAGTGGAATTTCACTTTTAGGACAAATACCTTTAGTGCAAAGCTTACGTGAATCGGGTGATGTAGGCCGCCCTGCAGTATTACAAGAAGACACACCAACATCTGATGCATTTATGCAATTGTGCGAAAACTTTATTGAAGAAGTAGCGGTAAGAAACGCAACTCAACCACCCACTAAAAAAGTAGAAAAAACAATAGGATAACATGGCGATACAGGACAAAGAAATTTTAGGAAAAGTAGCCGTGGTAATAGACCAACTACGTCCATTTTTAGAAGCAGATGGTGGCAATATGGAGTTGATAGAAATCTCCGATGACTTTGTTGTAAAAGTTAGATTGATAGGCGCATGCAGCTCATGCTCTATGAGCCCTATGACGCTTAAAGCAGGGCTAGAAGAAAACTTAAAAATTGTACTTCCGCAAATAAAAGGAGTAGAAGCAGTAAATGAACAATACGTGTAGTTGGCAATGATTGAAACAGATATTATTATTATTGGCGCAGGCCCTGTTGGATTGTTTACCGTTTTTGAAGCTGGTTTATTAAAATTGCGCTGCCATTTAATTGATTCGCTGCCACAAGCTGGTGGTCAGTGTTCTGAAATTTATCCTAAAAAACCCATTTACGATATACCTGGTTTTCCAACTATTTTAGCTGGAGAATTAGTAGATAATTT
>CAYVVI010000037.1:5322-13800 GCA_964455265.1 uncultured Flavobacteriales bacterium
TTTACGATATACCTGGTTTTCCAACTATTTTAGCTGGAGAATTAGTAGATAATTTGATGGAACAATCGAAACCATTTAAACCTGGTTTTACGTTGGGTGAATCGGCTGAAACTATTGAAAAAACAGATGACGATAAATTTATTGTAACTACGAATAAAGGCACTCAACACAAAGCGCCAATTGTAGCCATAGCAGGCGGTTTGGGTGTATTTGAACCACGCAAGCCACCTATTGCAAACATTACCGATTTTGAAGATAAGGGTGTAGATTACATCATTAGAGACCCTGAAAAATATAGAGGCAAGAAGGTAGCTATTTCTGGCGGTGGAGATTCTGCGTTAGATTGGGCTATTTTTATAGCAGATGGCGTTGCCGAAGAAGTTACTCTAATACACCGTAGCGATAGTTTTAGAGGGCACTTAGACTCTGTGCAACGTGTAATGGATATGGCAGCAGTAGGTAAAATAAAATTGTTTACCAATGCTGAAGTAGTCGGCTTAAAAGGCGACTCTAAATTAGACAGCATCCTTATTCAAACCAAAGATTTAGGTGATGTTGAATTAGCGCTTGATAACTGGATGCCTTTATTTGGGTTAACACCTAAACTGGGTCCTATTGCCAATTGGGGTTTACAGATTGAGAAAAATGCCATTAAAGTAGATACCCTTGATTACAGCACCAACATACCGGGCATTTATGCTATTGGCGATGTAAATACTTATCCTGGAAAATTAAAGCTAATTTTGTGCGGATTTCACGAAGGAACATTGATGGTACAAAGTGCATTTAAGCGCATTTATCCCAATAAAAATTTAGTACTAAAATACACCACCGTAAATGGTGTAACAGGATTTTAATATGAGCGTAAAAGACACCTATTTAGAACGCCTTGAAGACGAAGCTATCTACATTATTCGTGAAGTAGAAGCACAATTCGATAAACCTGCCTTGCTGTTTTCTGGTGGAAAAGATTCCATCACGATGGCACGTTTGGCGCAAAAGGCATTTTATCCTGCCAAAATTCCATTTCCATTTTTGCATATCGATACAGGACACAACTTCCCTGAAACCATCGAATTTAGAGATTGGTTGATGAAAGAACTAGGCGTAGAGCTGATTGTACGCTATGTTCAAGATTCTATCGACAAGAAAAAAGTACAAGAAGAAACAGGAAAATATGCCAGCCGAAATGTATTGCAAACAGTAACACTACTAGATGCTATTGAAGAATTTGGTTTTGATGCATGTATGGGTGGAGCGCGAAGAGATGAAGAAAAAGCGCGTGCTAAAGAGCGCATATTTTCTGTAAGAGATGAATTTGGACAATGGGATGCAAAGAACCAACGCCCAGAGCCATTCATGTTTTTAAATGGAAAAATTAATTTTGGAGAAAACGTAAGAGCTTTCCCAATTTCTAACTGGACAGAATTGGATGTGTGGAATTATATCAAAGCAGAAAATTTAGCGTTGCCTTCCATCTATTTTGCACACGAACGTAAAATGGTAAAGCGTGATGGCACCATGTTGGCGCATTCAGATCATTTGAATTTAGTAGAAGACGATGAAATCATTTCTGCTAAAGTGCGCTTTAGAACAGTAGGCGATATGACCTGTACTTCGGGCATGGAATCGAACGCAGAAACCATTGATGAAGTTATTGCAGAAAACTTAGGTTCTAAATCATCAGAACGTGGGGCACGCTTAGACGATAAGCGATCGGAAGCAGCTATGGAAGTGCGTAAAAAACAAGGATATTTTTAAGATGAACATATTAAAATTTGCAACAGCAGGAAGTGTAGATGATGGCAAAAGCACGCTAATAGGGCGTTTGCTGTACGATACCGATTCCTTAACGAAAGAGCAATACGAACTCATTCAACAAAAAACCAAAGAAAAAGGCATGGAAGATTTGGACATGTCTGTAATTACCGATGGTTTGTTAGATGAGCGCCAACAAGGCATTACCATTGATGTTGCGCACATTTATTTTTCTACCGATAAAACAAAATTTATTATTGCCGATTCACCAGGGCACGTAGAATACACACGCAACATGGTTACGGGCGTTTCTGAGTGCAGTTGTGTGGTTATTTTAATTGATGCCCGCCACGGTGTAATTGAGCAAACGTATCGCCATTATTTTATTTCATCATTATTGGGAATTCCTAATGTGGTTTTTTGCATCAATAAAATGGATTTGGTAAATTTTGATGAGCAGGTTTTCAATAAAATTTCTGAAGATATTAAAGCATTAACTGCACGTTTTGAAGATTATGGTCAACACAAAACCATCATTCCTGTAAGCGCGCTAAAAGGTGACAATATTGTAGAATCATCATCAAAAATGAGTTGGTTTAAATCCTCATCACTATTAGACACTTTAGAAGGACTAGCCACCAAAAAAAATGATGATGCGTTTCGTTTTTATGTGCAATCGGTTATTCGTCCTCGCACCGAAAAATTCCCAGATTACAGAGGTTTTGCAGGAAGAATTTCAACTGGAAAAATTAAAGTAGGCGATGAAGTGATGGTGTTGCCCTCTCGCCAAACATCAAAAGTAAAAGAGATAAACAGATACGAAAGTGTTTTGCAAGAGGCATCATCGGGACAATCTGTTGCCATACAGCTTGAGCACGAAATTGATTTGAGCAGAGGAGGAATGTTGGTGAAAAAAAATGAAGCACCAGAAGCTACAAAATCAATTAACGCAGATGTTTGTTGGATGAATAATCAACCATTGGTGGCGGGTAAATTGTATTTTATCCAAACACAAAGTAAAGTTGGAAAAGTAAAAGCAGAGCATATACATTTTAAATACAATTTGCAAGATCCTAACGATAAGCACGAAACCTTAGAGTTGGCGGTAAACGATATTGGTAATGCATCCTTCAAATTAGCCGATGAATGGTTTTTGGATAAATATTCTGAGAACACAAAAAATGGTTCGTTTATCATCATCGACCCTAGCACGAACACAACCGTAGGTATTGGTATTGTAAAGTAATTTTCATGCAAGACGTTACCGTTTACATTATAGACAGAGAAGGCGTTAAGCACCAATTGCAAGCGCCAACCGACATGAACATGAACATCATGGAGTTGTGCAAAAGCTACGAACTACCAGTTGAGGGTACGTGTGGCGGTATGGCAATGTGTGCATCTTGTCAATGCTATTTAGAATCTGAACACGAATTAGTCCCACAAAGCGATGCAGAGCTAGATATGCTCGACCAAGCATTTCATGTTAAACCCAATAGTCGTTTGGGTTGCCAAATACCCATTTCAGATGAGATTGACGGAATTGTTTTGAGACTGGCTCCAGAGGTTGGTTAAACGTTTCCAAAAACTTCACCAGTACCATATATCATTCTTAAAATTTGTAAGGGAAGTGGGTATACCCAATTGATATAGTAATCTCCTGTGCTATCGTATGTAGGGTACAAGAATGAAAGCATTAAGCATACTAAAGAAAATTTTCTAATTGTGTTCTTTGTTTCTACTTTTTCAAGAATGCTAAGCGCAAGAAATACCGCAGGGAATACATAAGCAACACTACGTGTAATATCGGTAACACTCATTCCAACTGCTAAAACAACGCCTATCGAAAACAAATAAGGAACTCCAATTAGCCATTGTCTCTGCTTTATAAGTAACACAATAGCAATGATTACAATCACCCAAAATCCTTCTAGCGCTGACCAAATTCCAATAGGTAGGTTGTTTATTTGCTCGCGAAATATTGCAAACCCTGTTCCTTCGGTTTCTGTTTTTAAATTATAGGTATGAGATAAATATAATCGCGTAGCAAAATAAGCAATCCAAGCAAGTACAACAGATATGGCTTGCCATGAAATTATTTTTTTGTTGTGTGAATAAGAATTATACAACCAAAACACAAATACCAGTGATGAAGCTACAAGTCCGCGTTCATCTGTCCATGAAGATAAAAATACAGCAATAAAAATTGCGAAAGGATTTTTGAAATAGATACTTGCGATGAGGAAGAAAATAGCAACTCCATCAAACATCGCTCTTACCTCAATAAAAGATGTTTTTCCTGCATAAATAAAGGCGAAGGACAACGTGAGAAACAACGCCACAATTTTATCAGACATTAGACGTAAAAAGATTTTTAAGGTCATGTAAAAACTTATTGTTCCTAACACTGCTTGAAATACTAATAGTCCAATAATCTCAAGATTTAGCAGACGTGCTATAAACGGTATGCTAAGTCGATAGGTGATTTTTGCTTCATGTGAAAAAGGAATATAGTCCTTCTGAGCAAAAGGATTTTGAATTTGATGAAGAATAGCATCCCAATGGCCTTTAAATTCTGTAGGAATACGTTCAAATGTTGGAAATGCAAAGAAAAGAACTACTAATGGAAGCAAAAGAGTTAGGGTTAATACCCAGTATTTTCTGTTTGTAAATTGCTCACACTTGCTAACAAAAAAATTAAACCAATAGTTAAGGAAGGGTATAATCATAGGGTTTAAATTAAATATTTTAAAAGTTCAATGGGCAAACTGTGAAATAAGCTTAGACTCTCTGATCCATGTGATTCGTAGGCAGGGTAAATAAAGCAAAGGATTAAAATTATTACACTTAATTTTCTAAATTGTTCTTGAGAGAATTGCTTTTGTAAAATTTGTACAGCGATAAAAATTACAGGAAATAAATACGCCATGCTTCTAGTGATGTCACCCACACTCATTGAAACAACAATGATGATTACAGTAGCAAAGCACATCAAATAGATATACATCATCTTATTTTCTTTAAATAAAGCCAGTAATGCGAGTGTTATGAGTAGCCAAAATCCTTCTAATGCCGACCAAGTACTAATCGCAAAGTTTGCAAATTGATGTTTGAAAACACTTAAGTTTGCCCCATCGCTTTCAGTAGTAAGCCCGTAGTGTTTACTTAATAGAAACCTCACTAAAAAATAGCATATCCACGAAAGGCCAATTGCAATGGTTTTTGCATTCAACCATTTTAGTTTATCATCGTTCCAAACCCAATATAGCGCTACTAATGATGATGCAATTAATCCGCGTTCATCTGTCCAAGCGGCTAATGAAATAGTTAAAAATATGATAAATGGATGTCGAAAATAAACAGCGGCAATTAAGAAGAAATAGGCGTATCCATCGAGTAATCCTCTATACTCGATAAATGCAGATTTTCCAGCCCATATAAACGCAAATGACAGGGTAAGTATGAATGCATTAACATTATCTTTTAATATGGTGGAGAAAATTTTTGTAGCCATAAATAAAGTGACAATTCCAAGTAAAGCTTGTAGTAGCAATATACCAACAACTCCCAAGTTTAGTGCTTTTGCAATGATGGGCACAGTTAACCTAAATTGCATTTTGGCCTCGTGATAATCGGGAGGATAGTGATGGTTTACGAAGGGCGCATCAATTTGTCTTAAAATCGCTTCCCAGCAGCCATAATATTCTGGAACTAGCCTGTAGTAAGGAGGAAATGAAAAAAATAAAATTACAAGAGGTAAAAAAAGTGCGAGTTTTAACTCCCAATTTTTTTTATTAGTGAATGCAATGCATTTTGCAATTAGAGCACGATAAAAATTAGTTATGTAGTCTGTAATTGTCAATGCTTTTAGTGTTTCTTTTTAAAATCTCCTTTAGAAAAATATTTTTCGATAAAGCAATACATCAAAATAAAAAAATAACGGCTTCCCATTTCGTTAATTTTTAACTTAGAAACTCCGTATTTTCTGTTCGTCCAACTGTTTGGAACTACAGCATAAGAATACCCTCTAATGATGGCTTTTAATGGCAGTTCTATGGTTAAATTGTAGTGAGGCGCTAATATAGGTTTCACACCTTCTATCACTTCTTTTTTGTATAGTTTGAATGCGTTAGTTGTATCGTTGTACTTAATATTCATAACGAAACGGATAATTCTATTAGCTATACGATTGACAATTTTTTTTACAAATGGATAGTCAACGACCTTGCCCCCCTTGCTCCAGCGAGAACCAAACACACAATCTACATTTTGCTCTAACATAGTGTTGTAGAACGTAATTAAATCTTGAGGAGAGTCTGACAAATCAGCCATCATTATAGCTACGCAATCACCAGAAAACCTATCTAACCCGTAGCGAACAGCATAACCAAATCCATTGGGACCTGGGTTTGTTACGTAATTTACAGTCGAATATTTTGCAGACAAATGTTTTAATACTTCTTCGGTATTGTCTTTTGAATTGTCGTTTACAACTAAAATTTCATGATCTATTTTGGCTGAAGCCAAAGCAAGTTCTATCGTTTCTATTGTTTCCACAATAGATTCTTCTTCGTTGTATGCAGGTATGACTATACTTAATTTCACTAATTCAATCTTCTATATACATTAAAAACAGCATCACATCTGATGTAGCCATCACCTAAAATTTTCGGAATGGAGGCGCTAACATCAAAACGTTTAGCAAGGTAGTATTTTTTCGTAAACATTTCTTGGTCTTGTGCTTCAATATCTAGTGCTTCAGAAGGTCTTAGAACAAGCCAATCTGGATTTAAATCATTTATTAGATAAGCATAATCATCCGTGTTTAGTTTTTTTCTGCTTTGCACAACTTCCGGTGATGACATTCCTGGGAAATCATAGGTTTTAAGTTCGGAATAGTAACCAATATATCCTAAGCATTCCAAAAATACGCTTTCTCCTTTTTGACTGTTTTCTTTTAGCCACAATCCAATTTGTTTTCGATTACCAAATTCAACAATATTCTGCTGTGCTTTTAAAGATTTTGCGCCTGTAAACAGTATAAATAAGTTGAACATAATTAGCACCGATGCTATTCCGTAAAGACCAATTTTAAATGATTTATAATGATGGTGAATAATCATAAAAAACGCAATAATTATAGGAAGTGCAACATTAGGCAAATACCAAGGCATTGCGCCTTGCCCAGAAATTTTTAGTAGATAAAATGCCATAAGACAAATAGCTAACGAAATAGCTTTGGCATTGCTATTCCCTTTAGGTAAAAGAAAATACAATGCAGGAACAAAAGCCAATGTTTTGCTAAACACATGTACGTTAGGCCAATCACTCAAAAACCAATAGGGAGGAGAAAATACAGAACTTACCAAAGTTGAATATCCCCAAGCGATGTAGTAAGGTGTTTTTATGAGTTCTATTAATAGATAAAAAGCGGAGTAGTTATTCGTTAATGCTTTTGCTGTAATGGTATGAGGAATGGGTGATCCGTAATAAATACTTGTAAACACAATCCAAGGGAGATATATGGCTATGCTTATTGCACCGGCTTTCAATAACGTTAGCACGAAGTCTTTTCTTGTTTTTGAGAATGATGTTTTTGGATTGAAAATAAAAAAACCTAACGTAATAGAGCCAAAGTAAACAAAGCTATCTGGGCGTGTGTACATCAGCGCAGCCATTACCAATGCTAATTTTATAAGATGATTTTTTCCTTCAACTATCATTAGACTGATAAACATGGAGAGAAATAGTAGCATAAATCCTGTTTCCATCCCATTAATTGAAAAATCAACAATTAACAAGTGCGTAAATATGGCAGCAAGAAGTAAGTAGGATAGAATTTTTGAGAAGTTTAATTTTTGAGTTAATCGAAATAAAATTAATCCCGAAAGAGACAAACTAATTGAGCTAATAACTCTAAAACTCCAAATTACAAATTCATCATTTTTATTGCCGCTGATATAACTTAAAAATGCAGGGATTAATGTGCCAATAGGAGATGTAAATGTATGTACGCGTTCGCCAATGGTATAAACCAATCCATTTCCTAACGCAAGATTTTTACTTGCTTTAAAAGTAATGTACCAATCTTCCCAGCGATGGTCGGTATAAAGTGCAAAAAGTAGTGTTACTAGATTAGATAGAATAAATAGAATAATATATTCCTTTCTAGTAGATAACATTAATATCGCTTTAGCATGTTGTCGTGCATTTCTACAAGCGTTGCCTCTAAGTCAAACTTGTAATTCCAATTAGGATAATGTTGTTTGAATTTTGACACATCACTAATGTACCAAATATGGTCGCCAATGCGGTTGGTTTCTGCATAGCTATAATTCATTTTATTGCCACTAATTTTTTCGCAATAATCAATCGCTTCAAGCATACTGCAATTTGAAAATCTGCTTCCTCCAGCATTGTAAACCTCACCTTGTTTAGGGTTTTGATAAAAATGCCAAAACATATTTACCAAGTCGTAGCTATGTATGTTGTCTCTTACTTGTTTGCCTTTATAACCAAAAATAGTATAATGACTTCCTGTAATAGCGCACTTCATTAAGTAAGCTAAAAAGCCATGAAGTTGCGCTCCAGAATGATTTGGACCAGTTAAACAACCACCTCTAAACACGCCTGTATTCATGCCAAAATACTTGCCGTACTCTTGAACCATTACATCTGCTGCCACTTTGCTTGCGCCAAATACAGAGTGTTTGCTTTGGT
>CAYVVI010000038.1:0-13543 GCA_964455265.1 uncultured Flavobacteriales bacterium
CTCGACTAAGTGTAACGGCCAACTACCGCCATAATTACACCAAAGAATTAGATGGAATTTCTGTACGATTTTTTGCTGGAAAATATTTTAACACCGTTGCTGGCGACAGACGCTTTAGACTATATGAAGGCGGTGACAATGGTATGTCTGATTACACTTACGAATCGCTGTACTTTGGGCGAAGTGAGCGTTTCTACAATGCCCTTTCTCAACAAATGATAATGAACCAAGGAGCTATGCGCACCTTTACGCCTTATACAAGCAGCGATTGGTTGATAGCGTTTAATTTCGATTTTGAGTTGCCTTCGCAAATTAAACTTCCATTAAATATTTATGCGGATATTTCTATGCTGCCTTATTCATTGTATAATGTCAACACAAATACTATTACCGAACATGTTCAAACAAATTTTACGGGTGGCTTAGCTATTAACTTGTTTAATGACATGGTTAATATTTATCTCCCCTTGTTTCACTCGCTTAATTTAAAAGAGTTTTATGAATTTAACGATATACAGTTTTTACAAAGAGTTCGTGTAAACATTAAGCTAAATCAACTGAATCCTTATAAAATTATTGAGCGCACAATTTTTTAATGGCTGAAAAAACGAAAATATATTTTGCCTCCGATTTTCATTTAGGAGCGCCCAACGAAAAGGAAAGTTTGTTGCGCGAAAAACGTATTGTTGCGTGGCTTGATTTGATAAAAAATGACGCTAAAGAAATTTACTTAGTTGGCGATATTTTCGATTTTTGGTTTGAATACAAACACTCTATTCCTAAAGGATTTTCGCGTTTTATGGGTAAAATCACAGAGCTTACCGATAGCGGTATTCCTGTACATTTTTTTACAGGTAACCACGACATGTGGATGTTTGATTACCTTGAAAAAGAATTGGGAGTTACCATTCACAGAGCGCCTATTAAAAAAACATTTAACGGAAAGCGTTTTTACATTGGGCATGGCGATGGCCTAGGCCCAGGTGACTATGGCTATAAGTTTTTAAAAAAATTATTTGCTAATAAATTTTGCCAATGGTTGTTCGCACGATTTCATCCAAATTTCGGAATTGGCTTGGCAAATTATTGGTCGAGCAAAAGCCGTAGGCACAATACAGACCTTAAAACGTTTATGGGTGAAGATAAAGAATGGCTCGTGCAGTACTGCAAAGAAATATTACAACAAGAAGCCATTGACGTGTTTATTTTTGGGCACAGACACATGCCTATTGAGCATAAAATAAACGATAGTATTTACATCAACTTAGGCGAGTGGATGAACGATTACACCTACGCTAAGTTGGATGGGGAGAGAATAGCACTATGTTATTTTAAGAAGTAGACTTTTTTATTCTAGATTTTTTTAACTTCGTAAGTAATTGATTTTGTTATGAAAAAAACCTTTGTAATTCTAATATTGCTTTCAAAATTTATATGTGCTCAAGAATCTGATTTTATAGGCATTTATGATGGCGAGAATTTTTGCACCTACCATAGCCCTAAAACATTAACAGCATTAAATAATAATTCTGGAATATTTACTGGACCTGGGATAACTGACTTTGAAGATGGAACCGCATCTTTCGATCCAGCTATAGCAGGAATAGGAACGCATAGAATTCATTATAAATTGGGTGATTTAGAGCTTGATTTTGTAAGTATATCTGCTGGACAATATAGAAGTGCTGGAATTAAAAATGATGGTACTTTGTGGATGTGGGGTGACAACACAAACGGTTTATTAGGCGATGGGACAACAACCGGTAGGCTGGCTCCTGTTCAAATAGGATCAGACAATGATTGGTCAAAAGTAAACACATATAGTAACCATACAGTTGCAATTAAAAATAATGGTACACTATGGGCTTGGGGAAATAATAATGCAGGTCAGTTAGGTGACGGGACAACAACTATGAAAACTATTCCAACTCAAATAGGGAGTGATAGTGATTGGCTTGATATATCTGTTGGAGAAATGTATACTGTTGCAATTAAAACAGATGGGTCTCTTTGGACATGGGGGTATAACCAATTTGGGCAACTTGCCGATGGAACATACACTGATAGATCAACACCAGCTATGGTTGGGAATGGCTATGACTGGTATAAAGTTGCATGTTCATTTAATCATATAATTGCATTAAAAACAGATGGAACACTTTGGGCATGGGGCTCTAATAGTTCAGGTCAATTAGGCGATGGAACATCAACAAAGAAAAATACCCCACAAAAAATTGGTAACAATAGTGATTGGAAAGAAATATCTGCTGGTGGCTTTTCAAGTAGTGCAATAAAAACAGACGGAACGCTTTGGAGTTGGGGAGATAATTTTTATGGACAATTGGGTGATGGAACTTTTAGTGATAAAAATACTCCAAATCAAATAGGGGCAATTAATAATTGGAGTTATGTATCTGTTGGTTATTCACACATGATAGCATTAAAAACGGATGGTACGCTTTGGGCATGGGGAGATAACTACGATGGACAACTAGGTGATGGAACATCAACAAAGAAAAATACCCCAAATCAAATAGGAACAGACAATACTTGGGGTAATATTTCTGCTGGATATAGACATAATTTGGCAACTACTGAATCAAAATTAAGAGCATGGGGCTGGAATCCTACAGGGCAATTAGGAGATGGAACAACTACTTTAAAAAATTCTCCTGAAATAATATATTCGATTACAATTAAAAATATTATCGTACATGATAATCCTTTAGGTTCCTATACACAGTATGGAAATATGTTGTTAGCAGATGAAGGTAATTTTGATGCAAGTTATCAATGGATTGATTGTAATAATAGTAATCAACCTATACTGGGTGAGACAAGACAGAAGTTTTATCCTAGCACTTCTGGAAGTTATGCTGTAGAAATAACACTTTATGGCTGTGTTTCTATTTCAAGCTGTAGTCCATTTATTCTTGGCATTAATTCGTATAACCACTTTCCATTAACCCTATATCCAAACCCTACCGAAGGAATTCTTTTTATAGACAATATATTTATCCATTCATCTTATACTATTATTAATAGCTTAGGGTTAGAGATAATGAAAGGTATAATTGACAACAATAAAACAATTGATATGAACTCTTACGCAGATGGGATATACTTTCTAAGAATAGAAGATAAGTCCTTCAAAATAATAAAGCAGTAAACCAAAACTACTGAGTCAAATCTATTCAATTACTTACTTTCGGAAAGGCGTAATACCAAATCCACCAATCGGTTAGAGTAGCCCGCCTCGTTATCGTACCAACCCATAACTTTTACCATGTTTCCGATAACAGAGGTCAACCCCGGGTCAAACACACATGAATGAGGATTGCCAATTACATCTACCGAAACAATTGGGTCTGGGTTGTATTCTAAAATGCCTTTTAAGTTCGTTTCAGCAGCTTTTTTAAATGCTTCGTTAATTTGTTCCACTGTTACATTAGAATCTTTCACGACAAACGTAATATCGGTTAGAGAACCATCATTAACAGGTACACGAATACCGCAGCCTCCCATTTTGCCTTCTAGCTTTGGAAATATTTTTGTGATGGCTTTAGCAGCACCCGTGCTGGTAGGGATGATAGATGTTGCAGCACCTCTCGCCCTACGTAAATCTTTGTGTGGTGCGTCTTGCAAATTTTGGTCGGAAGTGTAAGAATGTACCGTACTTATAAATCCGCTTTGAATATCGCACAACTCATCAATAATTTTAACCATTGGTGCAGCACAGTTGGTGGTACAGGATGCGTTAGATATAATTGTATCGTAATTGTCAGGTTCATTAACACCCAACACTACCGATTGTACATCTGCAGAATCAGAAGGCGCTGAAATAATCACCCGCTTTGCACCTGCTGTAAGGTGTTTAGATGCCTTTTCACGGGTTCTAAAAATCCCTGTAGATTCAATCACTACATCAACTCCTAAATCGGCCCAGGGTAAATTTTCTGGGTCTTTTTCGGAGTAAACATTTATGGTTTTACCATTAACAATAAGTTGATTTCCAGAGTAAGAAACGTTACTAAACACACCGTGAACTGAATCGTACTTTAGTAAATGTGCTAAGGTTTTTACATCGGTTAAATCGTTTATACCTACTACGTCTATTTGTTGCTCTAAATCACGAAGAAAAATCGCTCTGAGAGTTACTCTGCCTATACGTCCGAAGCCATTGATGGCTACTTTTATTTTACTCATGGTGCTGTGTTGTAAAGTTCAAAGATAAAAAAAGCTCTTGCAGTAATACCGCAAGAGCTTAATATCGGTTTATTAAAAATTATTGTTTGATGAATTTAGCCACTTTAGAATCTGTAGCTGTTTTAACTTGTAACACATACAGTCCTTTTGGTAATTCCTGAACATTAATATTTGTTCGGTGCTTACCAATATATTTGCTGCCCATGTTAACAGATTTAATCAATTTACCTTCTAAAGAAACAATGTTCACCATTACATCTGATGAGTTAGCTAACTCGTAGGTTAAATTTAAAACATCCGTTGTGGGGTTAGGATAAACTGAAATAGCTGATTTTATTTTTTGTTCATCGTCAATTTTCACATTTTCCTCAGTACTCAAGAATTTATTGGTTGACCACATACCTCTACCGTGAGTAGCTATATACATAGCACCTCCAAAATTAGGATCAAGAGATACGTCTTGGCGCACAGTGAATACAGGTACTCTACCAAATTGCTCGTTGTTTTCAACCCAAGTAGTTCCTCCATTTTCTGTGTACCATAACCCAAACACAGTACCAACATAGATTTTATTTGGATTATCCTTATCTATAACTGCTGAATAAGCAGGCATTAAAGGAAGTGCGGTAGCACCAGCTCCGTGAATATTAGTGAATGAAGTTGTGTTAGTAGTTGATGCTGCCGTAGTTGAACGCGCTATGTTTGTGCCTGCGCCAAACCCACCTAAAGTAATAACTACTCTTTCTGCTGTGTTAGGGTCAACAGCAATGTCTGTTACTGTTTGGCTACCTGGTCCTGCAAAAATTTGCGTTCTCTTAATTTTAAATCTGATTTCCGAGCCATCAATAACATCATAATAAGTGTTGTTATAAAAATCTAAGCTAAATGGTGCGGTATAATAAATATTAATCAATCCGCCAGGTGTAGCAGAAGGAAGATTCCCAGTTCCAGTTACTCTAATGTCTGTATCTGCACCATTTGCTGTAACAGTAGAAACTGTGTAAATATTGTTATTAGTTCCTGCTCCTGTAACTCTAATTTGCATACCTGGAGTTACTGTACCAACAAAATCTCCAGAAACAGTGAATGTTCTGTTTACTTGATCTACAGCTATTATTGCTGCGTCAATTTTATCGATTACAGCTTTTTTATTGTCTTGTGGGTTTGTTGTGAAGGCAATATCAAGGTGTGCAGCTCTTCTATCGTATGCATTGCCTATACCATCAACTCTCCAAACTTGTCCGCCTGATGTTCCAACGTAAAGTACTTGGCCGTCTCTAGAAAACTTAAGTGATGTAGCTGAAGCTGTAAAACCATTGTCTGCTCCTAAAACTTTCCACCACTCTGGGCTTTGTCCAAATTTCCAGATGTCTCTTGTAACAAAAACACCTGCTCCAGGTATTGATAATGCAAATAGTGCTTGTACATAATCTGGTACTCTAATTTTATCATTTCTTTCAAATGTAACAGGTGATCCTGTAGTATTAGTGTATGATCCGTTTAACTCAATTGAAAAGTTTTGGCTAGGGTAAGTAAAATCGTATGTTGCTCCATCAGCTACAGTAACGTCTTCTGTAAACACATAATCAACAGAGTCTTTAGTATTGCTATCAAACGCTAATTCTTGAAGTGTGAAATTAGTATAGAATGACCCGCAAGGTGATGATAAATCACCTGGAGAAGTTCCTGTTGGGCATGGAACTGAAACACTAGACCCGTTGCCAAACCCATCGTCTGAACGTACTAAAGAGGTATAATATACAGAGCCAATCATCCCATCTCCACTAAGTTGTGATATTTCGCAGTCAAAACCATCACCGCCAATTACTTCATAAGTAGACTGATGGCTTGAACGTGTGTGATTATTTAAATTAGTTCCATTATCTTGTGTTCCTCCAATCATATCCCCAGTTGGTCCTGCAGCCATAGCATAGAACTGAACTGTGTTGTATTTTTTAACCAAGTGTTTGAAAGAAATAAAGCTTACATCTTCAGGGAAGGGAGGAATAAATGTGAAAATACCACCATCATTACCAAAATACAGATTACCTTCTTTATCCCATGTCATTTCATGTTGATCTGCGTGAACATATTTAGGTGAATACTCTGAGGCAAACCATTGAGAAATTGACGTCCATTGACCACTAGGTGAAGAAAGACTTGTAGCTAGTTTCCAGTGCCATAAATCAATACCTCCCATAATACATTCGTTTGGTCTTCCTTTGACAGCGGTAATGATGTTGTCATAATACCCTTGGTTGTTCGAACCAAAGGGTTGGAAAGTAGTTGATCCACCAGGGCCAATTTCGTACCAAGAAGTACCGCTATCTGGAGACATCCAAATACCTGCTAAAGAACCGCCCGATGCCAAACTTGCATAAATATTGTATCTGTTATTAGCATTTTTTTCATGAGAAATAGCATATCTAGCATTAGATCCAGACTCTATCTTTTTAGAAGATGCAGCGCCAGTAACCGATGTAAAATTAAGACCTCCATCTGTAGAAATAAATGTGCTTGTTCTTCCTGCCACAACTAGATTTCCATCTGGAGAAATTCTAACGTCCGTTTGGTCTCCTGTAATTCCGGCAGCTGTACTAAAAGTAGTGCCATTGTATATAGTAACACCTCTACCTACGCCTGTGATGAATATTTTATTTTGAGTTGGATGTGCTGTAATTCTCGACACATCCCAGTTATTCGTTGTTGCTAATTGAGTAAATGTAGCTCCGTTATCTTTAGATACCCAAATACCTTTAGCGCCTTGACTTCCAGAACCTCCATTAGATATTCCACCTTCACCCACTAAACCACCACCAGTACCAACATATAATGTTCCGTCTTCTGTCATATCCATGGTAGATATTGACATAACCGCAGCGTTAATGTTTGCAGCATTTACAGCATTCGTAAATCCATCAACAGGGGCCCATGTTCCACCTTTGTTGGTAGATTTAAATAAACCACCAGTTATACTTCCCGCATAAATAATGTTGCTATTTCTTTTATCAACAACTATTGCTCTAGTTCTTCCACCAACGTTATCTGGACCTTCTTCTATAAAGCTAAGAGAACTAGCAGACTTTTTAGAAGGTCTTGAGTTGATTTGTTTTAATACATTTTCAAAATCTTCTGATTCTACTAAACCTGTATTAACGTTGGCATTTAATTGTTGCCAATATTGCTGACGAGCTTCTATCCCTGAGTAAGCCGCTGGTTTATCACTAGCCACTTCAACTTCGGAATACTTTCTGGTATAAGTAGCAGATGTGTAAATAAAAGATGCAGCGGCTATAAAAATTCCACCTGCAAAAGCTACTTTAAGTCTATTTCTATTCATAATCTATGGGTATTTAAGATGATTATTTCTCTTTTTAAAGTTTACAAATATAAAATTATTTTAATATAAATTATTGTGCAAGTAATTTTTTGGCAACTATTGTAATCCAACCAACATTAAAAAAGGTGTTTTTCTGCATGATATGATGATCTTACAAGTGGTCCGCTTTCTACATATCTAAAACCCATTTCTAACCCAATTGTTTTATATTCTTCAAATTTTTCTGGTGTAATAAATGCTGCTACAGGTAAGTGTTTTGAAGTTGGCTGCAAATACTGTCCTAATGTAAGTATATCAACCTTTGCTGCGCGAAGGTCTTGCATGGTCTCGAGTACTTCTTCTTCTGTTTCTCCTAAACCTAACATAACCCCCGATTTCGTGCGCATTCCTCCTTGTTTTAAGCGCAATAAAACTTCTAAGCTTCTATCGTACTTGGCTTGGATTCTTACTTGTTTTGTCAATCTTCTTACAGTTTCTAAGTTGTGCGATACTATTTCTGGGGCAACATCGATAATGCGCTGAAGGTTTTCCCACTTTCCAGCAAAATCGGGAATGAGGGTTTCCATAGTAGTTTCAGGAGATTGTCTTCTAACGGCTCTAACGGTCATTGCCCATATTTCTGAGCCACCATCGGGTAAATCATCTCTATCAACAGAGGTAATTACAGCGTGTTTTACCTTCATGAGCTTTACGCTTTGAGCCACACGGGCGGGCTCCATAAGGTCGGCTTCGAGAGGTTTACCAGTAGCAACAGCGCAAAATCCGCACGAACGGGTACAGATGTTTCCTAAAATCATAAACGTAGCTGTACCCTCGCCCCAGCATTCGCCCATGTTTGGGCAATTACCGCTTTCGCAAATAGTATGTAATTTGTGTTCATCTACTAAACGTCTAACCATTTTGTAGTTTTCGCCCGTAGGTAGTTTTACACGCAACCACTTGGGTTTATTTATTTTTATTTTTTCTGTTGTCTCGCTCATGTTACTTGTTCACTCTTCCAAACAAAAAATTAAGATAAAGATTGGGTGAATATTGTTGGGTTGGATTTTCTGCCATTATAGAATAAGGTTTTAAGTAATAACTAAACATCAATCCTACTTCAAACATTCTGATATAGTTTTTGTAAGGCGAATAATCAAAGGAGAAGCCCGTTCTAAGGGTAAGTCCAGGTATTAATGACGATTGCGACAAGCCACTAAATCTAGGTGCTCCACCGTAGATGTTGCTTGGATCGTGAGAAAGCGGATTATACCTTTCTAAAATGGGGGTTTGGCTGGCTTGGTCTACCACTAATATATACTCTGGTTTTGCAATAAGAATGCTTGGCCCCATGGTATATTTGTATGAAATTTCTACCCCTTTATACTTAAAGTTGTGCGCCAACACACGTTTTCTACCATAAGTTACATCAAAACAAAAAATTGAATTTAAACGTCCATAATAAAACCTATCTCCTCTAGTATTGGGTGTAACTTTAACTTCTTTGGGGTCTCTTAAACTGTAAAAATCAATTTTAAAAAGTGCTCTTGATTTTTCTGTCTTGTATTTTGAAATGGTATAATTAATCCCCCATCCAGAGGTATGAAACAACAGCCCTCCATACAGTTCATTTTTAAACGCATAGTCGTCATCTACTTGCGCATTATAAGGCGATAGAAGCGATGAGAAAAGAAAAATTAGTATGTACTTAATTCGATTCATTTCTTTAAGTGTAACAAAGATACTATTTTTGATGTTCACAATAGCACTATACACGTATGGATTTTGCATCAAAAATAATTTACTCGGGGAATCTTAGAACGGAAGCAACCCACCTAAAATCGGGGAAAATGGTGATTACCGATGCGCCTACCGACAACAATGGCAAAGGCGAAGCATTTTCTCCTACCGATTTATTATCTACCTCATTGGTAAGCTGCATGATGACTTTGATGGGCATTGCCGCCAACAATCATGGGTTTGAGTTGGGCAACATGGAAGCTACTATGAAAAAGCATATGGCTTCTAACCCACGCAGGGTGGCAAAAATTGAGATTGAACTAGAGATTTATGGAACGTATACCGACAAACAAAAACTTATACTAGACAAAGCCGCTAGAACATGCCCCGTGGCTATGAGTTTGCACCCAGACATTGAGCAATTTTTAGAAGTTACGTTTAAGCTGGCTTAACGCTTGATTGCTGGGTAGTAGTGCTACCATAAGCAGGACACTTAGCGCCTTTTTTCTTTGACGAACAAGACGAAAAACCTACTGCAAAAACTAAAAGTAACGTGGCGGATATTATTGACAATTTCTTCATACTACCTAATTGGTTTACAAAAGCAAATATATTACAAAATACCATATCAAAAAATTATTTTTAACCTGTGGGCACTAATGCTATAAAAATAAATTCCTCTTGGAAGGAAAAATTGGCTAAAGAATTTGATGCCGAATACTTCTCGAAACTAAAAGCATTTTTGGTAGAAGAAAAAAAGCATCATGAGATTTATCCGCCCGGAAACCGCTTATTTGCTGCGTTTGACAACACCCCATTTGATGATGTAAAGGTGGTAATTATTGGGCAAGACCCTTACCACGGGCCAGACCAAGCCAATGGTTTGTGTTTCTCTGTAAGTGATGGAATAAAACACCCGCCTTCGCTAAAAAATATTTTTAAGGAATTACAAAGTGATTTGGGATTGCCCTACCCCACTTCGGGTAATTTAGAGCCGTGGGCAAAGCAAGGGGTGTTATTGCTCAATGCCACACTTACCGTGCGCAGAAGTGAAGCGGGCTCTCATCAAGGTAAGGGTTGGGAAACCTTTACGGATGCGGTGATTAAAACACTTTCGGATGAAAAAATAGGGCTGGTATTTTTATTGTGGGGACGCTTTGCGCAAGATAAAGTCAAACTTATTGATGCCACGAAACACCATATACTAAAAGCCGCGCACCCTTCGCCATTTTCGGCTTATAATGGCTTTTTTGGTTGCAAGCATTTTTCTAAAACAAACGAACTTCTAGCTAAGCAAGGGAAAGGTGGGATTAATTGGAGTCTACTGGATAATTAACTTCATTGTATTAGAAGATACTGAACCATTAAATAGAACGGTTCCTTTTTTTAAGAAACCATAACAGGTGAAATTATGGTAAACATCAAGGTAATATGTAATATAGTAAATTCCTTTAGGCAACTCATCCCCTATAAATAAAGAAAGATTAAACTTATCTTTACTGTCTGATTTTACTGTATATATTTTATCACAAATCGCCCTTTCTTGAGAATAGGGGTCTCTTATCTGATAATGACTTATCTTTTTAGTTTTTTTATTCTTTCTATTCATATTCAAAACTTCAAAAAATGGTTTGGAAAAAACAACCTCTTGTTTGCTAGAGTCTAATATGACAAAATATAAACTTGATTTTTTTTCGACATCTTGAGAAGAAGGAATATAGACCTCCCTGAAAAAAACATATTTATTGAATGACATAAAAAAAGGCTTATTATTAAAAGGAATGTTTTTGTTAAAAAGCATAACTCCACTAGGATTAAAAGCATAATGAAATCTTGATTCATTCTTAATTGTCCCTTTTATTTTTAAAAAATAATCTGAAGACAAATCTTCTTTCTTAATAACAACAGAGTCCTTTATTTTTAAAACTATAGACGTTTCTTGTGCAAAGAAATTATTGATTGATAAAAATTGAATAATGACGACTATTTTAAATATATAATTCATAATCTATTAATTCCCCTCAGGCGCTTTTAGGTTCATTTTTTCTGCGAAAAAGTCGCAGAAGTCGCGCATGGCAAGTGTCATTTGCTCTTCGCTGGTAGCGCGCTCAAACGTGTCGGTAAGTGTTACAAATGTTTGGTGTACAAACTGCTTCATTTCATCAATACTCATGTCTTTAGTCCACAAATCCATTCGCATGGTGTTTTTTTCTTGTTCGTCCCAAAACGCCATTACCATTGCCTTGCTAGCGCGTTCTTTTATATCGGTATCGGTAGCTGTCCAAGCAATGCTTTCGGGCACATGGTTATCGTCTAGCGTAACTGTAATATTTACTTCAGATGTTTTTGCCATAACTGTTTAATTGGGTTGATAATATTTAAGAATTTTTTTGCTGTCCGTTTCGTCAATCAATTGCTGTAAAGATACGTCTTTGTTTTCGTTCATGTAGTCGCGCACTATTTGCCATCCTATCCAAATGCCTACCATCGAAGGTGACTCTTGTGGTAATCCTTTGGTAAATGGACTTTCGTCAATAAAATGGTTTATTTTTTCTTGACTGGTAGAGAACAACAACTGCTGCTCTACAATGTATTTCCAAACTTGTTCTTCATTGTCTGTGCACCATTCTAATTGAGGTTTGGTGTAGCCCATTTTTTTCCAATCTTCGGCTTTAGGTTGAAGCGCATCGAGCAAATACATTATTTTGCCCATGCTTACTATGATAGACAGAAAATCATTGCCCATATCTTTGTAATACTTACTAAGCAATAGAAATTTTAGTGCATCGCTCACCAAAAACTCGGGCTGCATTTTGTTTTTTAAATATTGAGGGATACTTTGTGCCGACAAGCTTTGAATAATGGGATGTTCTTTGCCTAAGTACAACTCCAATCCAATTGCTATAGAAGAGTCTAACAACAATGTTTTGGCATTAAAATTTGAATAATAGCCCACAATATTCGGGATGTACTCATTGGGAAAATAATGCGTGTAATACTTAAATGCGGTGGTAAATTCTTCTTCAAAAATCGAATTGTTCGGAAAACTATTCTGAATGGCGTTATACACATCGTTCATGTCTTTATTAGACACAAAACTAGCCATGCGCGCAGCAGTAAGTGTGTCGTACACATTGCCTTCCATAAGCATTTGTTCAACAAACAACTGATACGTTTCGGGATACTCTTCTAACAACGAAAAGTGGGTGGCAATAATTTCTTCTTGGGAGCGATTGGCAGAAAACAACGCCTTATCCATTCGCTTAAACTCGATATTTACGGTTGTGTTCGGGACGTTTATATCCCATCTGTTTTTTGATGTGCAGCCCACAAAAAAAAGTACAGCAATGATATGCAGCACAAACCATTTAATAGAATTTTGTTGTAAAATATTTACGCGCACTTTAATTGTTGAGTATATTTGCAGTTAACATTATAAATAAACGCTCAAAGTTATGAAAAAAGTATTCGCATTAATAGTAGGATTGGTATTTGTAAGCAACGTTTTTTCACAAGATGATAAAAACATTCGTTTTGGCTTAAGCGCAGCGCCCTCTGTTAACTGGTATAAACCAGAAAACAAACAACTTTACGAAACAAAATCAGTAGGACTTGGTTTTGCTTGGGGATTGGATGTTGAGTTTAAAATAACCGACATTGCATCATTTGCTACTGGATTAAAATTAAGCTACGATAGAGGAAGTTTGTCTTTCAAAGATAGTGTTGGGTACGAATTAAATAGCAATAACGAACTATTAGAAAACCCTGACCCATCATCTAACACATTTTTTAAACTTGAATCAAGAACTTATAGAACAAACTATATATCTATTCCAATGCTTATAAAAATGAAAACCAATGAAATTGGTTACTTTACTTACTTTGGGCAATTCGGTTTGATTTCTTCTGTAAAGACAAAGGCATTCGCAAACGATATAAATAAAAGTTTAATTACAAAAACAGAAGCGTCTAAAGAAGACTTAGATAATAGCTCTGACATGAATTTATTTCGTTTTCAATTAAGCATTGGTGGTGGTGCAGAATATAACCTATCAGGAACAACTTCATTAATAATTGGAATAAATTACAACTTAGGTTTTTCAAATGTTCTTAAAAAAGAATCTGCACACATTATTGAGCTTGACGGCAGCAAAATTACTCAAAATGCCTCTGCACACAATGTGGCTCTTACGGTAGGTATATTGTTTTAATGCAGCATCAACAAATCATCCAGCTAATTGTAGATTGGCTAAAAAGTTATTCCGAAAACTCTAAAAC
>CAYVVI010000039.1:0-13529 GCA_964455265.1 uncultured Flavobacteriales bacterium
AAGCGCAACGCAACAGAATTATCGTAACCGATGGCGTATTTTCAATGGATGGCTACGTTGCCAAACTCGACCAAATTTGTGTATTAGCCGAAAAATACGATGCCATGATTATGGTAGATGATTGCCACGCCACAGGATTTATCGGAAAAACAGGGCGCGGAACCCACGAGCACAACAACGTGATGGGTAAAATTGATATTATTACTGGAACACTAGGCAAAGCGTTGGGAGGTGCCATGGGTGGTTTTACATCAGGCAAAAAAGAAGTTATCGAGATGTTGCGCCAGCGCTCACGTCCGTATTTATTTTCAAATTCATTAGCTCCATCTATTGTAGGTGCTTCCATAGAAGTATTTAAACTATTAAGCGAAAGCACCCACTTGCGCGATAAATTAGAATGGAACGTAAAATATTTTAAAGAAGGCATTAAAAAAGTAGGATTAGAAATTAAAGACGGAGATTCTGCCATAGTACCCGTAATGCTGTACGATGCAAAATTAGCCCAGCAATTTGCCGAAAAACTGCTTAACGAAGGCATTTACGCAGTTGGGTTTTTCTATCCAGTAGTGCCAAAAGAACAAGCAAGAATTCGTGTTCAACTTTCGGCAGCTCACGAAAAAGAGCATTTAGACAAAGCCATTGCGGCTTTCGAGAAAGTAGGCAAAGAATTAGGGGTGATTTAAATGGGCTGTTTTTACTAAAAAACGACCTTTTAACCCATAACCTTCAACTTTCGACAAAAAATTTGTTCATAACCTTTTGTTGAATAAAAAATACTTTCTATCTTCGCAGCCCCAATTTTGGGTAAAATACAGTTAGAAAATACTTAAAAGACGTGAATACATTAAGTTACAAAACCATTTCTGCCAACAAGGCAACCGTTAAAAAAGAATGGGTTGTGGTAGATGCAGAAGGTCAAACCTTAGGGCGTTTGGCTAGCAAAGTAGCAAAAATTATTAGAGGCAAAAACAAAACTAACTACACCCCTCACGTAGATTGTGGTGATAACGTAATTATCATCAATTCTGAAAAGGTTGTGTTAACAGGTAATAAATTGACTCAGAAAGAGTATGTGCGCTACACTGGCTATCCAGGTGGACAACGTTTTACATCTCCTGAAGAGTTGTTGGCTAAACATCCTGAAAGACTTTTAGAGAAAGCCGTAAGAGGGATGTTGCCTAAAAATAAATTAGGAAGAGAGTTGTTCAGAAACCTAAGAGTGGTTGTTGGTACTAAACACGAACACGAAGCGCAAAAACCTAAACTAATTAACATAGATTCTATTAAGTAATAGTATGAGCACAGAAAACAAAGTAGGTAGAAGAAAAACAGCCGTAGCCCGTGTGTATGTAACAGAAGGCGAAGGTAATGTATATATCAACGGCAGAGAGTTAAACGACTATTTTCCACTTGGCACACAACAATACAAAGTACAACGTCCATTTGAACTTACCTCTACAATAGGTAAATACGATGTAGATGTAAACGTTGCAGGTGGAGGTATCACTGGTCAAGTAGAGGCAGTAAGAATGGGAATTTCAAGAGCATTAGTTGAAATCAATGCAGATTACAAGCCACTACTTAAGAAAGAAAAATTACTTACAAGAGATTCTAGAATGGTTGAACGTAAAAAACCAGGTCAGAAGAAAGCTCGTAAGAGATTCCAATTTAGTAAACGTTAAGAAATTAAAGATAATTCTAAAAAAGCCCTCAACCATGAGGGCTTGTTTAGTATCTAAACTTACAGGACTGCTTTCGGGCGCTACCTGTAGGTTGCTGAAACAAATAACAAACAGTAAAAAGAACGTAAACAAAAACAAAACATGGCAAACAAAACAAATTTTAATGAATTGCTAGAGGCAGGAGTTCACTTCGGTCACTTAAAAAGAAAGTGGAACCCTAAAATGGCTCAGTACATTTTTGGTGAGAAAAAAGGTATCCACGTTATCGACTTAAACAAAACTGCTGTAAAGATTGACGAAGCAGCAGGTGCAATTAAGCAAATTGCAAAATCTGGTAGAAAAATATTATTCGTAGCTACCAAAAAACAAGCAAAACAAGTAGTATCAGATTTAGTTACCCCAACCAACATGCCTTTCGTGACAGAGCGTTGGAGTGGTGGTATGCTTACCAACTTTGCAACCATCCGTAAAGCCATCAAAAAGATGAACTCTATTGATAAAATGGCTACAGATGGTACATTCGCTAACATGAACAAAAAAGAGCGTTTGCAAGTAACTCGTTTAAGAGAAAAATTAGAAAAAACACTAGGTAGTGTTGCCGATATGACGCGTCTTCCAGCAGCATTATTCATTGTAGACGTTAAGAAAGAGCACTTAGCAATGAAAGAAGCGCAACGCCTTAACATACCTGTATTTGCAATGGTTGATACCAACTCAGACCCAGATGGTGTAGACTTTATCATCCCTGCAAATGACGATGCTACAAAATCTATCTCTAAAGTTATTGGCATCATGGCTGAAGCTATTAAAGAAGGTTTAGAAGACAGAAAATCTACTAAAGAAAAAGACGCTACTGCTGAGCCAAAATCGAAAAAAGCGAACGCTGAAGCACAAGCAGAATAATTTAAACACATTTCATACAATGACAACGATTGCTATTACCGCACAACAAGTAAACGAACTTAGAAGAAAAACCGGAGCTGGTATGATGGACTGTAAAAAAGCCCTTACCGAAGCGAATGGTGATATGGACGCAGCTATCGATTATCTTAGAAAGCAAGGTCAAAAATTGGCTGCAAAAAGAGAAGATAGAGATGCAACCGAAGGATTAGTTATTGCAAAAGTATCTGCTGACGGTTCTAAAGCGGCATTGGTTTGCGTAAACTGCGAAACCGACTTCGTAGCGAAAAATGAAGACTTCGGAAAATTTGCTGATAAGATTGCCGAGATTGCATTAGCAAGTTCTGCTAAAAACATTGAAGAGTTAAAGGCATTGCCTTTTGATTCTGTTTCAATAGGTGAAAAAGTTATTGAGCAAACAGGTATTATTGGTGAGAAAATAGATGTTTCTGGATTTGAAGTAATAAGCGCTGCTAAAGCAATAGCATACAATCACCCAGGAAATCAAATTGCTACCATTGTTGGTTTTAGCAAAGCAACTGATGACGAAACAGCTCGCCAAGTAGCTATGCAAGTAGCAGCAATGGCACCAATCGCTGTAGATAATGATGCAGTTCCTGCAGATATCATCGCCAAAGAAATTGAAATTGGTAAAGAGTTGGCTATTCAAGAAGGTAAACCAGCTGAAATGGCTGAGAAAATTGCTCAGGGTCGCTTAGGTAAATTCTTTAAAGAAAACACTTTATTAAACCAAGAGTTTATCAGAGACAACAAAAAAACCGTTAAGCAGTTTTTACAAGACACAGACAAAGACCTTACGGTTACTGCATTTAAAAGAATTTCATTATCTATTTAATACACAAAAAGAGAACTTCGGTTCTCTTTTTTTTTACCTTTATCACCCATGAAGTATAAAAGAATCCTCCTAAAGTTAAGTGGCGAAGCCCTGATGGGCAATAAGCAGTTTGGTATTGACAATGAAATACTAAAGCAATATGCTAAAGAAATTAAATCAATAGTTGGATTAGGCGTTGAGCTAGCCATTGTAATAGGTGGAGGCAATATATTTAGAGGCGTACAAGCAGAGCAAGGTGGAATGGACCGTACCCATGGCGATTATATGGGTATGTTGGCAACTATGATAAATAGTATGGCACTTCAAGCTGCACTCGAAGCCGAAGGCATTCAAACCCGCTTGCAATCGGCCATTGAAATGAAAGCCATAGCCGAGCCATTTATCCGCAGAAGAGCTATGCGTCATTTGGAAAAAAACCGTGTGGTAATTTTTGGTGCAGGCACAGGAAATCCTTTCTTTACAACCGATTCAGCGGCCTCGTTAAGAGCCATTGAAATTGATGCCGATGCCATTTTAAAAGGAACACGTGTAGATGGTATTTACACAGCCGACCCTTTAAAAGACAAAACCGCCACAAAATTTGATACCATCACTTTTGATGAATGTTATAGTAAAGGTTTAAACGTAATGGATTTAACCGCCTTTACACTTTGCAAGGAAAATAACTTACCCATCATTGTATTCGATATGAATGCAGAAGGAAATTTGAAGCGCTTGATTCAAGGTGAAAAAGTAGGAACTATTGTTCAAAATGCTTAATTCATTTATCTTTGACCGAAATTTTTACAAAGGATGAACGAAGAAATTGATATGGCTATTGAAGAAGCACAAGCTTCTATGTCAAAGTCTATACAGCACTTAGAAGTTGAGTTGCTAAAAATTAGAGCAGGAAAGGCAACGCCTTCAATGCTTGATAGTGTAAAGGTAGATTATTACGGTAGCCCAACGCCATTAAGTCAAGTGGCCAACGTAAATACCTTAGATGCGCGCACCATCACCGTGCAACCTTGGGAAAAATCTATGCTAGATGAAATATGCAAAGGCATTATCAATTCTAACTTAGGGCTAAATCCACAAAACAATGGCGAGTCAATTTTAATAAATGTGCCTGCCCTTACCGAAGAAAGACGTAGGGAATTGGTTAAAAAAGCCAAAGCCGAAGGCGAACATGCCAAAATTGGTTTGAGAAATGCCCGTAAAGAAGCCAACGATTTTATTAAAAAACTAGACGGAATTTCTGAAGATTTAATAAAAGGCGGAGAAGATAAAATTCAAAAATTAACAGATTCTTTTTCGGTAAAAGTGGATGAACTTATCGTCAAAAAAGAAAAGGATATTATGACGGTTTAGAGAATGAATAGTGATAAATGAATATTGAAAAATCAATCCCGACTAGTTCGGGATTTTGTTTTTTAATGGGCTTGTATTATATTTGACAAACCTTAAATCAAGATGTTATGAAAAATATACTAATCACAGCTTTTTTTATAATGATGGCATCGTCATTATTTTCGCAAAATAATTTTAAGTATGGCGTTGGCGTTGGCGCAGAAATGTCTTATCCAAGCACCTATGAAGAAACCCCTCTTGATAAAAGCTTTTTTCCTAACCAAACAGGGCGTCTTTTTAAGTTTGTTACCAATGTTAGCTTATTTTATTATTTGGAAGAAGATAAAAAGGAGGATATTCCAATTAGATTTTTTGTTGGAGTTCATTTTGCTAATTCAACAACCAATAGTGTTTTAAAAACTCCTGTAAGTCAAAAAGAACAACTAAGTGCTTTTTGGATTAGCTCAGCACATTTTGGATATTACAAGGATAGGGCAATAAAAAATGAACGCAGCTTAAGAAATCAATTATCATTGGGTATTGAGTATGCAAACCGATATAGAACAGAAGGAGATTTTCCGGAAGACTATTTTACTAAAAATCTTCTAGGATTAGGATTTGAATGGTCTAGCACACTATTCAGAACGGATAAACGTTTACCTATTGGATGGGGCATTCGCAATGGATTTTCTCTTGTAAATTTAAACGGATTTAAAAAAGTTAAAGAACAAGAAGGGTATGTTTATAGCAACTTATTTTTTAGAGTTTTGCTTTAAAACGTAATTCGTAATTTTTAATTTGTAATTGAATTTACGCCCAAACCTTAGTTCCTTCCGAGCAGTTTTTGCAAATGTCTATTTCGCTACGCGATTTTAAAATAGCTCGTCTAAAGTTATTGTAGCTTTGGTTGGTCCAAACATCTTTTAAAGTAGCTTCTTGCAAATTACCCAAACGGTGCGTAGCATCTTTATCAAAACAACAAGGCACTACCAAGCCATCCCACGTAACCACGCAAGAATGCCACATACGCCAACATTGGTTTACCAGTTTGTTTTTTAAGGAGTACGTGCCATCACTATTTAATTTGTAGCGGCTGTATTTTTCAATGGTAGGTATCAAAGAGTTTCCGTGTTTGTAGTCGTACACTTGAGCTGTTTTAAAGCGTACTTCATCTACACCTAATTCTTTGGCCAATTGTGTTACCCCCTCAATTTGATGTTCATTGGGTTTTACTACTAAAAATTGAAAAATAACGTGTGGTGTTGCGCTTTTCAATTCTTTTTTCCACTTCAAAATATTTTTAGTGCCCTCAATTACTTTAGATAAATCTCCATGAATGCGGTATTGCTCATACACTTCTTGCGTAATACCATCAATAGAAACAATGAGTCTGTCTAAGCCCGATTCAACGGTTTTTTTTGCAACGGCATCATTTAAAAAATGTGCGTTGGTGCTGGTGCTGGTAAACATATTTCTGCTGTGCGCATGGCTTACCATATCTAAAAATTTAGGATTGATAAATGGTTCGCCTTGAAAATAAAAGTTGACGTAAATGGCGTGTTTACTCGCTTCATCAATAATTTTTTGGTTGAGGTCTGCTTTTAAATTACCCGTATCACGGGTAAATTGTTTTAGCCCGCTTGGGCATTCGGGGCAGCCCAAATTACAGGCGGTAGTTGGCTCAATAGAAAGCGCTACTGGTTTGCCCCAAACAATAGGTTTTTTTAATGTTTTAGACACATGATAACTAGCCCAAATTTTTGCACCATTCACTACTCTGCGCCAAGTGAGTTTTGATAAAAAATTACGTGTATGTGGCTGTATAAGCATCTTAACAAAGGTAGTAAAACGTAGTTATGTGCGAGTGTGTTTACGTGTTAAAGTTAAATTTTACAATAACACGCTTCAATGTTAACACAATAACACGTTAAAGAAATTTGGTTTGATTTTTGTCTTTATTCAATAGATTAATCAGTACTTTTGCTCGCTAATGCTCGCTTTTTATGTGGGAAGCTCTAACTAGAATCATATTAAGAAATAGAATCGCAATTATATCCTTGTTGTTGGTACTTACGGGTATTATGGGATATTTTGGTTCAAAGGTTGAGCTTGACTACAATTTAGCACAATTACTTCCTAAAGACGACCCAACGTATTTAGCTCACGAAAAATTCAAAAAACAATTTGGACAAGAGGGCAACATTGTGGTTATTGGCCACGAAAGTGACGACTTATTTAAATTAGAAAATTTTCAACAATGGTATCGCTTAGGCAACGAGCTTAAAACACTAAAAGCTAAACGAGTTGTAGTTGAAAACGGAAAACAAAAAGAAATTTCTGTTAATGCGGTAGATTCTGTTTTTTCTGTTGCGCACCTATTCAACCTTTCTAAAAATACGGATGAAAAACGCTTCGATTTAACGCGAATAGTTAGCAAAGAACCACAAACTCAAGCAGAGGTTGATAGTATTAAGGCAATAGTATATTCTCTTCCCTTTTACGAAAACATAATTTATCACGATCGCTCTGAGCTTAATGTGATGATGGTGTTTATAGACCAAGACATTTTTAACTCTAAAGACAGAGGTTCTGTAATAGACGATTTACAATTAATTACCGATAAGTATGCCCAATACTTTCCTGAACTTAAATTCTCAGGACTGCCCTACATACGCTACTTAAACATGAAAAAAGTGAAAGCAGAGCTACGCATGTTTGTGCTGTTAGCAATGTTGGTTACTTCATTATTGCTTATGTTATTCTTCCGCTCTGTTAGAGTAATGTTGGTATCATTAGTGGTAGTTTCTGTAGGAGTTATTTGGTCTTTCGGAACTATTGGTTTACTGGGGTACAAAATTAGTATCCTAATGGGGTTAATCCCCCCACTAATCATCGTTATTGGTATTCCAAATTGTATTTATCTTATCAATAAGTACCAGCAAGAATATAGATTACACAACAATAAAGCAAAAGCGCTTTCTCGCGTTATTTCAAAAATTGGTACAGCAACGTTTATGACCAATGCCACCACCGCAATGGGCTTTGCCACTTTTATTTTTACAAAAAGTGATATTCTTAAAGATTTTGGTGTAGTATCATCAATAAACATTCTACTAATGTTTGTTTTTTCTGTGCTAATTATACCCATTATCTATAGCTATTTATCCCCTCCGAGTGCACGTCAAACTAAGCATTTAGACAAAAAGTGGTTGTTTTGGGTAGTAGATAAATTGATTTTATGGACTTCTAGTTATCGTAAAGTCGTTTACTCCATCACAGTTGCTATATTTTTAATAGGTGCATACGGTATTTCTAAAATGAAAACCACCGGAAACATTGTTGATGACTTACCACAAGACGATCAAGTTTTAATTGATTTAAAATATTTTGAAGAGCATTTTAATGGTGTTATGCCTTTTGAGTTAGTGATAGATGCAAAAGTTAAAAACCGTGTTTTTCAAGAGCATTTTCTTCACAAAATAGAAGATATTCAAGAAGTTTTAGGACAAGAAGAAGTGATTTCAAAGTCCATCTCTATTGTAGATGCCATAAAGTTTTTAAATCAATCGTATTATGGTGGCGATAAGTCTCATTTTGAGCTAAAGAATGGCAACTCACTTCGAAGAATTTATAAGTTTATGCAGGGGTCTCAATCTCAAGCTTCCTTAGGATCTTCGTTTATTGATACAAACTTTTCTGTAACAAGAGTTTCGGCACAAGTAGCCGATATTGGCACACAAGAAATGGAGATACTTTTAAATAGAGTAGAACCAAGAATTGACAGCATCCTAAACCCTAATAAAGCAGAAATTTCTAGCTTTAGAAGTAAATTAAAAACAGTTACTCCAGAAGATATAAAAGAATTTTTTGCAGCAAATTCTAATGTTCAACAAAGTTTTGAATTGGCCTATTTTAAAGATGAAGAACAACAACTAAAACTCTTAGAAAACCCCGATATAATTTACGATTTAAGCGATAGAGACAACTACATCGCCACTCTTGATAAGGTGTTAGATGAGCAAATCGTTGAGTTTTCAATTACTGGAACTAGCGTTGTATTTACAAAAGGGACGAATTACTTAGTTTCAAACCTATTCATTAGTTTAGCCATAGCCATTGTAATTATTGCCATTCTTATGTCGTTCTTGTTCCGTTCATCACGCATGGTTATAGCATCATTAATCCCCAATTTTATTCCACTCATCGTTACGGCAGCAATTATGGGCTTTGCGGGTATTTCAATAAAACCTTCAACCATATTGGTATTTAGTATTGCTTTTGGAATTTCTGTTGATGATACCATTCATTTTTTAGCCAAGTTCCGTCAAGAATTAAAGCAGCACAGAGGCAATGTTAAAATTGCCGTTATGAGTGCCATTCGTGAAGCAGGTATCAGCATGGTGTACACATCTATCATTTTATTTTTTGGGTTTATAATTTTTGCAGCATCCAATTTTGGAGGAACACAAGCACTCGGAATTTTAGTGTCGGTAACCTTATTGGTAGCCATGCTTTCTAACTTGGTATTGTTACCATCGTTGTTGTTATCATTCGAAGCGAAGTTGGTACGCAAAGAGATGGAACAAGCAGTAGATTTAGACTTTGGCGATGAGGATTTGGAGGATGAAAAAACAAAGTAAGAATGTAGCAATGTGCCTATGATTTTTTAACGATAACACATTAACACCATAACACGCTAGCACACATTTATGAAAGGAATAATTTTAGCAGGAGGTTCAGGAACACGCTTACACCCGTTGACTTTAGCGGTGAGTAAACAACTCATGCCTATCTACAACAAACCCATGATTTACTATCCGCTCTCAACCTTAATGAGTTCGGGTATTAATGAAATTCTAATTATTTCAACTCCTTACGATTTACCTAATTTCAAAAAATTATTGGGAGATGGTTCTCAACTAGGTTGTCGTTTTGAATATGCTGAGCAAGCCATTCCAAATGGTTTAGCGCAAGCATTTGTTATTGGCGAAAAATTTATTGGCAACGATAGTGTAGCACTTATTTTAGGAGACAATATTTTCTTCGGTGTTGGTCTGTCAAAAAAATTAGGAGAAAACATAGATCCTAATGGTGGTGTGGTGTTTGCTTACCATGTATCAGACCCAGAGCGCTACGGTGTGGTAGAATTTGACGCTACAAACAAAGCCATTTCTATCGAAGAAAAACCTACTAAACCTAAGTCGAATTATGCGGTACCGGGCTTGTATTACTACGATAACGAAGTGGTAAACATTGCTAAAAACCTTAAGCCAAGTGCGCGTGGAGAATATGAAATTACCGATGTAAACAAGGCCTATTTAGAAAAAGGAAAATTGCAAGTTACCAAGTTAGATAAAGGCACTGCGTGGTTAGATACCGGCACATTTTTATCGCTACAACAAGCCGGTGAATTTGTAAAAGTAATTGAAGACCGCACAGGTGTAGCTGTGGGCTGTATTGAAGCCGTAGCTTACGAATCGGGCTTCATAAACAAACAACAATTATTAGCATTGGCCGAACCTTTGATGAAAAGCGGCTATGGCGAATACCTTCAAAATTTAGTTAAGTAGTGCAACACATCTCAAAGTATAAAACCCTTGTAGATGCTTCTATCGAAGCGTTTATGCGTTCTAATAAATCATCTAATTTATACCAGCCCATCAATTACATTTTAGAGTTGGGCGGTAAGCGCATGCGCCCAATACTCACGCTTATGGCGGCTGATATGTATGGCGTAGATTTGGAAAAAGCAGTGAATGCAGGCATTGCCTTAGAGGTATTTCACAACTTTACTTTGCTGCACGATGATATCATGGATCAAGCGCCATTGCGCAGAGGTAAGCCCACCGCACACGAAAAGTGGAGTGTAAACTCTGCCATACTTTCTGGCGATGCGATGTTTGTGCAGTCGTTGCAATTCTTAGCCAAAGACCATCCAAAGCAATTACCAGCTATGCTCGATTTGTTTAACAAAACCGCCTTAGAAGTATGTGAAGGCCAACAACTAGACATGGATTTTGAACAACGCGAAAATGTAACATTAGATGAATACATCGAAATGATTACGCTTAAAACTTCGGTGTTGTTGGGTGCTGCATTAGAAATGGGCGCATTGGTGGCAGATGCTTCGAAAGAAGATGCCAAGCACTTGTACGAGTTTGGAAAAAACATTGGCATTGCCTTTCAAATACAAGACGATATTTTAGATGCGTATGGCGATGCCGATAAGTTTGGAAAGCGTGTGGGTGGAGATATTGTTGCCAACAAAAAAACCTACTTAATGATTACGGCTTTTGATAAATCTTCTCCTGCCGAAAAAGAAGAATTAGAAGAAGCATTAGCCGTTTGCAACGAAGACTTAAAAGTAGAGCGTGTTACCAGCATGTTTAACCACCTTAACGTGCGCCACGATGCAGAAAATGCAATGGACTACTTCTACAACTTAGCCATTTCTGAATTAGAAAAAATTGCTTCCGTTTCTGAAGAAAAAAAGCAACCGCTTTTAGCCCTTGCAGAGTATTTGATTAAGAGAGAGGAGTAGTTTTTAATTAAGAATTAAAAATTACGAATTACGAAATTTCAATGTCATCCTGTTCCGATTATTCGGAATCAGGATCTAATTTTGATTGGCAATTTGTTCTCTAATTCTTTGCTGTAAATTTCTTCTTCCTCATCATCAATAATATTACCCTTGTAAACAGCCAATACAGCTATTTCTAGTCTTTGTTGATATTCAATAAAGTTAACAGGTAAATTAGATATTTCATACAAGTCATGTTCGTTTAAATGTGAAATGATACTTGTAACAAAGTAGTTGTAAGATTTAAAAATGTTAGCAGATAACGGTTTGGGTAGAGCTTGAAATTCTGAACTATAAATAGAAGCCACTCTTATAGAATTGTATAAATTCCAAAAACTCACTTCATCAAAACAACATTTTTCATGAAGATAATAAAGAAAGGTGTTTTCTTTAGCACAAGAGTTGTCATCAATTATTTGACTTGCGGTTTTAAAGTCCATTTTTCAAATAGGTTTTAATCACAAAATCCGCTTCGTGTTTTTCGTCTTTTTGGTGCTGTTGTTCAGAAACCATGTTCCATTGTGAGAAATCAATTTCTGGGAAAAAGGCATCGCCATCGTAAGCTTTATCAATATGCGTTATGTACAATTTAGTAGCTAAATTTTTGCGTAAGGTCTCTGCATAAATTTGCGCACCACCAATAATAAATACTTCTTCTTGTTGCGCTTTTTTAGCTTGTTCTAGCGCTTCTTCAATAGAGTTTACAACAATGCAGTTAGGCGCTTTAAAATCGCTTTGGCGTGTAACAATCACATTGGTTCTGTTAGGCAACGGGCGGTATTTTTCGGGAATAGAATCGTAGTTTTTTCTACCCATTATCACCCAATGGTTTTGCGTAGTGGCTTTAAAAAACGCCATATCCTTAGGGAAATGCCAAATCAAATCGTTGTCTTTTCCGATGACGTTGTTTTTAGATATTGCAGCTATAATAGAAATGTTCATTAGTTTAATTTTTTCACCCCTCTGTGTCTCCCCTCAAAGGGGAGAAGTTTCCTCCCTTGGGGAGGATTAAGGTGGGTGATAATGGCTTTATAGTGATACTTCAGCTTTTATGTGTGGATGTGGGTCGTAGTTCAATAGTTCAAAGTCTTCGTATTTAAAATCGAAGATGCTTTTTACGTTAGGATTTATTTTCATTTGTGGTAAAGCACGTGGCTCTCTAGATAGTTGTTCTTTCGCTTGCTTAATGTGGTTGAGGTATAAATGCACATCGCCAAATGTATGAATGAAATCACCAGGTTTTAAATCGCATACTTGTGCCACCATCATCGTTAACAATGCGTAGGAAGCAATGTTAAACGGCACACCTAAAAATGTATCGGCACTGCGCTGATACAGCTGACAGCTTAGTTTTCCTTCTTGCACATAAAACTGAAAAAACGCATGGCAAGGAGGCAATGCAGCTTTTCCGTTGGCTACGTTTTCTGCAAAACTTTTGCTTGTGTCGGGCATTACGCTTGGGTTCCATGCCGACACGATTATTCTTCTGCTATTGGGATTGTGTTTTATATCGTGAATGGCATTGGCAATTTGATCGATGCCTTCGCTGTTCCAGTTGCGCCATTGGTGACCATACACAGGACCTAAATCGCCATTTTCATTAGCCCATCCATCCCAAATTTTTACGTTGTGTTCCTTAAGATAATTGATGTTGGTATCGCCATTCAAAAACCACAACAACTCATGAATGATGGATTTTAAATGCAATTTTTTAGTCGTTACCATAGGAAATCCTTCCGATAAATCAAAACGCATTTGATAGCCAAAGCAGCTAATGGTGCCTGTTCCGGTGCGGTCGCCTTTGGTTACACCGTTGTCTAAAATGTGTTGTAATAAATCGTGGTATTGTTTCATGCTTTATGGTTGAACGTTGAAGGTTAAATGTTGAAAGTTCAAAGGTAAGAGTTAAAAGTTCAAAGGTCAAAAGTCATAAAGTCAATTAATCAACAATCTTTATTATGGCTGTTGAATAACTAAGGATGGGACGTAATTTTGAATTATTAATTCGTAATTTGCTATAGTAACATTCCCGCAATAGTTGCCGATAATAGCGAAGCTAAGCTACCGCCAATTACCGCTTTTAATCCGAATTCTGATAGGTTTTTTCTTTGGTTAGGGGCTAGTGAACCAATGCCTCCAATTTGAATTCCAATGGATGCGAAGTTGGCAAAACCACACAGCA
>CAYVVI010000040.1:0-13346 GCA_964455265.1 uncultured Flavobacteriales bacterium
AGACTATGTGTTGGTGTATCGTTATTTTGGTTTTGAAACTATTGAACGTAACATTACTTTATCCGCTAACACTACTATAAACATTGAACTTAAGTCAACTTCAGGGATGTTGGAAGAGGTAGTTGTTTCAACAGAGCGAGAAGACAACAATGTAAAAAGTATAGAGATGAGTGTTACCAAGCTCGACCCTAAAAGTATTGAAGCCATTCCTGTATTGTTTGGTGAGAAAGACATTATGAAAACCTTGCAACTAACGCCAGGCGTAAAAACAGCAGGCGAGGGCAATTCGGGCTTTTATGTGAGGGGTGGTGCCACCGACCAAAACTTAATTTTATTAGACGAAGCCATTGTGTATAACGCTTCGCACTTGTTGGGCTTTTTCTCTGTATTTAATTCGGATGCTATAAAAGATGTGGCGCTTTATAAGGGCGGCATTCCATCAGAATACGGTGGCAGGGGTTCATCGGTGATGGATGTAAAAATGCGCGATGGTAACAATAAGAAATTTGGTGCAACGGGTGGCTTGGGTTTAATTTCCTCTCGCCTTACACTCGAAGGCCCTATTGTTAAAGACAAGGGTTCGTTTATGATTTCGGGCAGACGTAGCTATGCGGATATATTTTTGGGTTTGTCAAAGGACGAAAGCATTAAAACAACCAAATTGTATTTCTATGATTTAAACCTAAAGGCCAACTATAAAATATCGGATAAAGACCGTGTGTATCTATCGGGTTATTTTGGGCGCGATGTATTTTCTTTAGGAAGTGTTTTTGGTTTTGATTGGGGAAATGCCACAGGTACCATTCGTTGGAATCACTTATTTAGCGAAAAGTTATTTTCTAATACCTCTTTTATCGTTAGTAACTACGATTACCAGTTTAGAATAGGCGAGGGCGAAGAGCAGTTCGGTATAAAATCTGCCATAAGAGATTTTAATTTAAAGCAATCTTACGATTACTTTCTAAACTCAAAAAACACCATAAAGTTTGGTGCAAACATTATCCATCACACCTTCTATCCAGGTGAATTATTTACTGGCTCAGAAACCAGTTTCAATCCCATAAGAGAAGCCAATAAATATGCTTTAGAAGGTGGTTTCTATTTGCAAAACGAACAAAAAATTACCGACTTACTTTCGGTTCAATATGGAGTGAGGTATTCTTTGTTTAATTACATGGGCAAAGGAACAGCATACGCGTTTGATGAAGATGGTGATTTACTTTCGGAAACTGCATTCGATGAGTTAGAAACAATTCAATATTACGGAGGGTTTGAACCGCGACTTTCTGTAAATTATTTACTGGATGAGAAAAGCTCTGTTAAGCTATCTTTAAACAGAATGATGCAGTATGTGCATTTGTTATCAAACTCTGTAACTACGTCTCCAACCGATTTGTGGGTGCCAAGTACCAACAACGTAAAACCACAAATTATCGACCAACTAGCAGTGGGTTATTTTAGAAACTTTAAAGACAATATGTTTGAATTTTCTGTTGAACTCTATTACAAGAATCTTGCTAACCAAATAGATTATAAGAATGGTGCCAACTTGGTTTTAAACACATTTATAGAAGCAGATTTAGTATATGGTAGAGGCAAGGCGTATGGCTCAGAATTTTTTGTCAGAAAAACCAAAGGTAAGTTAACGGGTTGGGTGGGCTATACTTTGGCTCGTGCTTTACGTCAGTTTGACGCTATTAATAATGGAGAATGGTTTTCTGCTCGCCAAGACAGAATACACGATATATCTGTAGTTGGAATTTACAAGTTTTCTGAAAAATTATCTGTTTCCGCTAGCTGGGTGTATTATACTGGAGATGCTGTTACTTTTCCTTCGGGAAGGTATGAAATAGGAGGTACTTTAGTCCCTTACTATACCGAGCGCAATGGTTATAGATTTCCTGATTACCATCGCTTAGATTTAGGTGTTACGTGGTACAACAAAAAAACAGACAAGTTTGAATCAAGTTGGAATTTTTCTGTTTACAATGCCTACATGAGAGAGAATGCTTACTCTATAGCGTTTAGACAAAATGCTAACGACCCTAATAGAACTGAAGCCGTGCAAACAGCTTTATTTAAGCTTGTTCCAGCCATTACTTACAATTTTAAATTTTAACCAATGAATAGATTTAGTTTATTTTTAATAAGTGTTGTTTTTATAGCTTACGGTTGCGAAAAAGTAATAGATGTAAACCTAAACGAATCTGACCCGAAAACAGTTATTGAAGCCAACTTGTATGAAGGTGATAATGACTTTATGGTAAACATAACCAAAACGATTAATTATTTCGAGCCAGAAAGTATACCTGCGGTGAAAGATGCTAAAGTTTCTATTACCGATGAAGCAGGAAATACAACAGTTTTGACAAACAACAATGATGGTACTTATATAGCCACTAATTATCAAGCCATTCCTAATCAACAATTTTCATTAAAAGTAGAAATGAAAAATGGGGTAGTGCACACCGCTTCATCTTTTATGCCTAACGTAATTCCTGTATTAGATATCCTTTTTGTATTTGAAGAAGGAACTGCTTTTGGTGCTGAGGGTTATGTCCCTTACTGTGTTTTTCAAGACCCTGCCAACGAAGAAAATTATTACCGATTAATTTTAACTGTTAATGGCGTTGCAAAAGATGCACTTACAGATATGTTTTTGTTTGATGATAAATTGGTTAGTGGCAACCTAATTACTATTCCACTTTTTTCTGAACGCTTAGCGTTAAACGATACTGTGAGTATGGAATTAATTTCGATGGATAAAGCTACTTATGTTTATTTGGAAACACTTCAAGAAATTATAACCAACAATAATAGCTCAGCACCGGCAAATCCTAATACCGCCATTACAGGAGGCGCAGTGGGTTATTTTGGAGCGTTTTCTTCTAGTTCGTTAGAGAAAATTATAGAGTAAATTATTTCACTCCGTTTTCCGGAAAGCTAATAGTTAATGGTTGACTCAACTCACTTTTAACTTTAGCAGATAAGTCCCTACCATTTATTGAAATTTGAGCAAAGGTTATAAATTTTCTTTCCTTATCATTTTTTTTCTGCCCAACGATGTGCGCTAGGTAATTATTCTTTTTCTTTTCGAATAGAATAATGGGTTCAAACAACTGCTCTTTTGCTTTTGCAAATATTTCCATCTGAGAAATGGTTGCTCTCATGTTCACATGCTTAACGAGTTCTTGTCGCACTTCAGAGTTAAATGAATCCTGCCAATTTTCTCCTTTCTTTTTTACAAGAATGGAATTTACAGAATCGTTGTGATGATTGATTTTTTTAATGGCTTCATCACTCATCTCAGAAGAATGTTCTAGAGATAAATCCCAACTTTTAGCAATAACTTTTCTAGCGTTATTTTCTTCAATGCTTTTTGGTCTGCCTACTTCGTAGTAGGTATGCTTTTTTGCACATGAGGCAAAAATAACTAGCGCTAAGGCAAGTTTAGATATTGTTTTTATCAAAGTCAAGGGATGTTATTCTTTAACAAGCTTTACTACTTTGCTATCTTGGTCGTCAGTTAGCTGAATAAAGTATATTCCAGAGTTATAATTAGATAAATTAATCTTGGTTTGTTGTTCAGTAATCGTGTTTTCAAAAATTAACTTACCTGTCACGTCAGTAATTTTAATAGTTGTAGGTTTTACCTCTTGAAAAGAAACCATTACTATTCCATTGGTTGGGTTGGGGTAAATTTTAACGTTGTTATTTTTCAACTCCTCAGCAGACATTGTATTTTCGCTTATGGTAAAACTGTTTTTAGAAACATTAAAGAATCTGCCATCAGAGCACATAACCATAACGCGTGCTTTATTTGTAGGAAGGTTTGGAACAGCAACACTAAATGAACCAGTATTAGGTACGTTTGTAGCTAATACCTCAGGAAAAGTCAATCCATTATCAGTTGACATAAAAATATCAACGTTAGCACAGTTTATAGGTGTTCCATCTGTACCTGCAACATCCCATAACACTGTTTCGTTAGAAGATTGAAACCATGTGATGCCAAAATCTGTTGGGTAGACCACTAGAAATGGTCCTGTTGATTCATCAAAAGTTAGCGTAACGTCTTCGTGGTCATTACAACTTCCTACGGAATGGTTGTCTTTTACTAATACCCTAAACTTCATTTGACGTTGAACTGTTGGAAGCATTTCCCACGTTCCACTACCACCAGTTTGTCTTAATGTTTTTAAGCTGGGGAAATATCTGTCAGGTTCTGTTGTGGCAGAAAAACTTCTAAACATTGGTCCACCTGTAGATGTACTTGATGGTGGCATAGGGTAAGAACTGGAACTTCTTTGAGTGTCCATTTGTTCCCATAAATAGTTTAATTCATCACCATCAGCATCTGTAGCAGTAGCTGTTAATCTGAAAGGAGTATTTATTGGAACTGTTATGTTTCCAGAAGTAGAAGATATAACAGGAGGATTATTTACCAACGTTGTTTTTACAGGGCAAGTGTGTCCGCTACTTACAATAAAGTTTCCTATTTCTTGAACACTAACGTTGTGAAAATGGTCATCACTATTGCTTTGAACGTTTGGAGAGCAAATACCTGCATAGCCCATAATAGTACTTGCACTTCCAGGTTCCATTGATGTAGAAATATTTCTTTGGCAATCATTACTCTGTGTATGGTTACCCGCAAATTGATGTCCCATTTCGTGTGCCACATAATCTACATCAAATGGGTCGCCTTCTGGCTGAGGACTACCTGTTACGCCTTGTGCTTTTCTAGAGCTACTGCAAACACTTGCTAAACTCGCTATTCCACCACCACCAGTAGAAAATACGTGGCCAATGTCGTAGTTGCTTGTTCCTATAAGGTTATCACACTGTGTTTGGTTTTGCCCCAACATAGTACTACCACTACTGTTTGTGTAAGGATCTGTACTAGAAGATAAGAAAATTAATAAATCATTATTTGGAATTATTTCCATTGTAATAGCCAATGTTCTTTCATAAATTCCATTAACGCGGTTCATGGTAGTTACTTGTGCTGCTAATGCAAAACTTTTATCGTTGTTAGAATTATTACTTCCGTGAAAGTTGGCATATTCACCAGTACATGCAAGTGCAAGTCTATAAGTTCTTAATTCACAACTACCAAAAGGCATAGCACCAGCAGATTCTGTTTCTGATTCACCAATATGCATTTCAGAAACACTGCATTCAAATTCTTTATTGCCTTCTAAATTAGCTCTGCTATAAACTACATAATCATCCGTGTTTCCTTTAGTATAAGGGTCTATAAAAACAGTACTTTGTTTAGGCGAAAAAATCATAGCATGAAAACCACTTGGAGTTATGTCTAACTTTCCATGTTCTTCTTTATGACTAATACCGTAGGCATTGTAAGTAGCAATTTGAGGATATTTAGCAGCAAGCTCTGGGTGCATGGTTCTATTTCTAACAACCTGATAGGTATGAAGCGTTCCATCTGGGTGAGGTAAACTTAATTCAGCAACCGCACCTGATTTTTTTTCACTTTCGTATGAAACAGATTTTAAACCTTCTTTCAAAGCATTTAAGTCCAGCTTTACTGCTCTGAAATCTGATAAGTTAATTCTAGGATTGCCCTTGTGAAGAATATCTGTTTTGCTATATTCTTTAATGGTGTGATTTACCTTTTGAATTTTTTGAGCGCTAGCAACATTAATGCTTACAGCTGCAAAAATAATTAGTGCAGAGATTTTTACGTAAATTGTTTTCATGCTTTTAGAAATGAGTGTTACCTTCTATTTAATTTTTCGCTACTATAAAGTTAATGATAAAAGTTTTTAAATAAAAACGTTTTGGCGATAAAACTTGTAATCCTAAAGCAAATAAGTTGTTAATAAAGTTTTTAGCTATTCCAAATTTCCCAAGATTTTTCTGCCTGAAGTTGCAGCATAGATAGCCCATTTAGTGTTTTTGCACCGTTTAATTTTCCTTTTTGAAGAAACAATGTTTCATTAGGGTTGTAAATTAAATCGTATAATAAGTGCTTTGATGAAATGTGCTCGTAGGGTATAGTTGGTGCATCGCTAACATTAGGGTAGGTACCAACAGGCGTGCAATTTATAATGAGAAAATGAGCTTTTAATACATACTCATTTACTTCTTCGTAACTAATTTCATTAGAATTTTTAGGGATGCGTGATACGAACAACACATTGATGCCAAGTGCATTTAATACATAACTTATGGACTTGGATGCTCCTCCAGTGCCTATTATTAAAGCACGTTCGTGGTGTGATTCTAAGAATGGTTTTATGGATTGTTTAAATCCATACACATCTGTATTGTATCCTTTAAGTGTACCGTTTTCTAAAACTTTTACGGTGTTAACAGCACCTATTTTTTTAGCTTCTTCGTCCAATTCATCTAACAACGGAATAATTGTTTGTTTGTAAGGAATAGTTACATTGAATCCACTTAAATTATTTTCTTTTACAAAATCTAAATTATTCAAGTGCTCAGTTTCACAATTAATATATTGCGCATCGATAGATAGGTCTTTAAATTTTTCTGTAAAGTATTTTTTAGAAAACGAATGGGAGAGAGGATGTCCTATAAGTCCGTAGGTTTTCATTTGTTGTTAGGTGAAAATTTATCTAACACAATGATTAAAGCCATGCCAAATATGGCAAGTAAAATAGCAAACCACATCAAGTGTTCACTTCCGGTAATATCTTGATAAGTATAGGGCGAAATATTTTGTTCTATTAAAGGCACTACCTCTTCATTAGCTTCACCCTTATGTTTTACAAAAGATTCTAATGTTTGTTTCCAAGGCCAAATTTTATTTAAAGAGCCAATTAAAAATCCTGTAAGTATAGCGACCGTTAAATCGTGATGTTTTTTGAATAACCAACTAAGTAGTTTTGAAAAGCTCAATAATCCCGTTAGGCAACCAAAACAAAATATTATAAGTAAGGTTACAGAAGAAATTAATAGTTGCGTGTCTGAATTTTTCAAACTTGATAATGTATCGCTCACGCTTCCTAATACGGTGGTATATGTACCTAGTAAGAGTAAAATAAAACTACCAGAAATACCTGGTAATATCATTGCTGTAATAGCAATGACGCCACAGAAAAAAATGTACACTAAATTATCACTGCCTTGTGTGGGAGTAGCAAGCGTTATATAGAATGCTCCAACACTTCCTATAATTAAACCCAATATGTTTAGTGCCTTCCACGATTTTACTTGTTTACCAACTAACCAAACAGAAGCAAGTATAAGTCCAAAAAAGAACGACCACAACAACACTTCATGATTGTTGAGTAAATATTTAATCAGGTTTGAAAGCAATACAATTGCTGTTAAAATACCACCAAATAAAACGGCTAAAAAATTACCATTTATTTCTTGCCAAAAAGATTTGATGCCTTTGCTAAAAAGTAACTTTAAGCTAGTTAAATTTAACTTACTTATTGAAGTAAGTAGCTCTTCATAGATGCCAGAAATAAATGCAATGGTTCCACCCGAAACTCCAGGAATAACATCTGCACTACCCATGGCTATTCCTTTAAGATAGAGTGTAAAGTATTTCTTAATAAAGTTCATTATGAGTGTTAAAGTATCATCAGTGAGGGGTCGAATCGCTGTGCCCATGATGTAATGCCTCCTTCTAAATTGTACACATTGTTAAAGCCCATTTGATTTAGGGCGGTTGTAACAGCAGCAGATCTCCCTCCGCTTTTGCAGTGAATGACTACTTTTTTATCGCGAGAAATTTTATTTAAACTACCAATTATTTCACCCATTGGTATATGCTCACCATTGATATTGGCTGCTTCGTATTCGTAGTCTTCTCTTACATCAATTAATTGAAAGTCTTCCGACTTATCTTTCCACGATTTTAATTCTTCTACAGTAATAGATTTCATAGTTGATTGCTATGATTGTTTTAGTTCTTGTTTTAATTCTTCGGGCAGATAGTTAAAGAACGTATCTCCTCTTAAACCTAGTCGCAAACATTCTAATGAGATCATGTCATCAGGACTAATATTTCCTAAATTTACATTAGCTCCAAATAGGTTTATGAACCACACTTGTTGTTTCTTTATGGGCGCTTCCCATAGAATGTTTTCAGGTTTAACTTTAGCAATTATTCTATTAATCAAAATAGTATGAGGGGTTCCGTTTGGTCTAAAAATACCAACTGAACCACTTTCTCTTCCTTCAGCAATCACTTTCCACGAACCAGCTTGAATTTCATTTTGCATCATTTTTATCCATTTAGCTGGACTTATCAAAATGCCTTCCTCTTTACTTCCAACTTCACTGAGTACGGTATATTCTTTAGTTAATTTTTGAATCAGTTCGCATTTAGTATCATGATCTAAAACGATTGAACCGTCAGATATTTCAACGGTATTTAGGTTCAGGTCGCTTACCAGTTTTCGATATTCATCAAATTTTCCACGCGCTAAAAAAGCTTCCATTAGTGTTCCACCTAAGTAAACTTTCATACCAGCATCTTGATAGATTTTAATTTTTTCTTTTAGATTTCTGGACACATAAGATGTTCCAAATCCTAGCTTTATTAAATCTGTAAGATGGCCTGCTTTTTCTATAAAGTTTTCAGCTTCTCTTAAGCTAAGCCCTTTGTCCATCATCATTGTTACACCTGTATTTCTAGGTTGAGATGGGCGTTCGGGTATGTATGGTAGTTCTATTTTCATTTTTTTGATGCTACTATTTGAGCATATTTATAACTTCTTGATGCAGTAATGAATCGGCATAATAATCTGTTAACAGATGGGTGCTTTTAGGATCTAATCGTAATGCTATATCTAAATTTACTAAAGCATTAGCAACGTTGCCATTTTTAAGATGAAGTGCCACTAAGCGATACAAAATAGCCGCATCATCTAATTGAGCTAATCGCTCTTCTAAAAATGCTATGGCGCTTACTAATGAGTCTTGAGTTGCAATAAATTCACTGATATCTATAATAGCATTTACGTTGTTGGGAGAAAGCTCTAGCACTTTTTCATATGCCATTTTTGCTTCTTCAATTCTGCTATTTTTTTCTAAACTTTCTGCATATACATGCCAGTAGTCAGGGTTATTTCCATCAATATTTATAGCTTGTTCAATAAGCCCCACAGCTTCTTTCTCAAAACCTAAGTTATCTTTAGCGATAGCCAAGCCCAACCAAGCATCAGAAAAATTATTATCAATATTTAACGCTTCTCTAAAGTGTTCTTCTGCTTTTTGAAAAGCACCTAATTTCTCATAACACTCACCAATATAATTGTGTGTTACTGCTTGTGCGTCTTCGTAATCAAAAGTTAATTTATACAACTCAATAGCTTTTTCATATTGCTTTAAGGAAACGTATGAATTGGCAGCATTAAAATAAGCAGATGAAAATTCACTATCGATCAAAGCGCAATATTCGTAGGCATGAACTGCTTTTTCGTGCAGATGCAAAGCACTGTAAGCATTGCCTAAATTGTACCAAGCGGTAAACGAGTAGGGGTTTTCTTCTAGAAAAGCATTTAAGTAGTCTATGTTTTCTTCTGCTTGATCTAATTGGCCAAAGCAATAAGATATTTCATAAAGAGCAGCTTCGTTTTCTGGATTTTCTTCCAATACCTTTTTCAAGCAATCAATCGCAGAAGTGTAATCTCCAGCATTTTCGTATTCAAATGCTAGGTCGATTAAAATATCTTCTTTGTATTCTTCTGTTAATTCTAATGCTTTTAAAAAATACTCAATGGCTTTAGTGTGGTTGTGCTCTTGGCTATATAAATTAGCACGAGTAATGTATATATCGTCCATTTCGCCATCTAAGGCAGTCACTTGGTCTAACAATGAATGTGCAGCTTTTAGCTTACCAATAGATGCAAGTATCTGTGCTTTTCTTAGTAATAAATCAGATGATTTTGGATGTAGTGTTAAGCCAAAATCCAAAGCCGTAAGGGCTTGGTTTAGTTCGCCACCATCAAGATAATAATCGGCAATTGTCTCAACTTCTTCCACATCAAAAAAGTAGCGCTCGTTGCTTTTGAGCATTTGCTCATACTTTTTTATACTTGGTTCAAAATCTTCCTCTTCGTTGTGTCTGTCTTCTTCTTCAAACATATAACACAAAGATACTAATAAAAACCCTCAACCACTTAAAATTTATTGATGGAAGATGTTAACAGTAAATTATTACAAAAATCATATTGTATTTCAATAAATTGCTTTGTATTAATTCTAAATTTGGCTAGAAATTTTGTTAAAAAGATATTCAATCAAATTATGACATTAATTAAATCGATTTCGGGAATACGAGGAACTATTGGAGGTAAAGTAGGTGATGCGCTGACACCCTATGATGTAGTAAAATTTACCGCTGCGTATGGTACTTGGATAAAGAATAACAACATTTCTAAAAAATGTAAAATAATAATTGGAAGAGATGCCCGTATTAGTGGTGAAATGGTAACTAATTTGGTGATTGGCACGCTTCAAGGTTTGGGAATAGATGTTGTGGATTTAGGACTTTCTACAACACCAACAGTAGAAGTGGCGGTGCCTATGGAGCATGCGCAAGGGGGAATTATACTAACTGCTAGCCACAATCCAATTCAGTGGAATGCGCTTAAGTTATTGAACGAAAAAGGTGAATTTATTTCAGCGAAAGATGGTGAAGATGTGTTGCGCATTGCAGAGCAAGAAAGCTATGATTTTGCAGATGTCCATAATTTAGGGAATTGTACTACAAACGACACGTATTTACAAAAGCATATCGACTCAATTTTAGCATTGCCATTAGTCAATAAAGAGGCAATTAAAAACGCCAATTTAAAAGTGGCTATAGACTGTGTGAATTCTTCGGGAGGCATATTTGTACCAGCTATGTTAAAAGCATTAGGTGTTGCGCAAATAGTTGAGTTGTATTGTGAACCAACAGGTCATTTTCCGCACAATCCAGAACCATTGCCCGAGCATTTAACCGAAATTTCTAAAGTGATTGTAGAAGCTAAAGCAGATATGGGCATAGTGGTTGACCCAGATGTGGATAGACTAGCTTTGGTAAATGAAGATGGTTCTATGTTTGGAGAAGAATACACCTTAGTAGCCATTGCCGATTATGTATTGAGCAAAACCCCTGGCAATACGGTGTCTAATTTATCATCAACGCGTGCATTGAGAGATGTTACAGAAAAGCATGGCAAACAGTATTTTGCTTCTGCTGTTGGGGAGGTAAATGTTGTTGTAAAAATGAAAGAACAAAATGCTGTGATAGGAGGAGAGGGCAATGGTGGAGTTATCTATCCTGAACTTCACTACGGAAGAGATTCTTTAGTAGGTATCGCCTTGTTTTTATCGCACTATGCAGAACAAAAAATGAATATGACCCAGCTAAGAGCTAGCTATCCAAATTATTTTATATCAAAAAACAAAATTGAACTTACGCCAGATATTAATGTAGATGAGATTTTGTTGCTCCTAAAAGAGAAATACAAAGACCAACCAATAAATGATGTTGATGGTGTAAAAATTGAGTTTGGCAAAGAGTGGGTGCATCTTCGCAAGTCAAATACAGAGCCCATTATTCGTATTTACTCTGAAAGTAGTTCTGAAGAAAATGCAAATGCTTTAGCACACAGAATAATGGATGATGTGCGTGCAATGGTGTCGTAAGGGTTTAATCTTTTTCTGATATTTTTTTCAAATACCAAAACATGGCTGCGGCTATTATCAAAATAGCAGTCATCACATACCAAGTGGCGTTATATCCAAAGTAGTTGACAAGTTGCAAGCCAGCATTATGTCCTAGAATGTGAGCAATAGAAAACGTCATGGTAAACAATGCCATATATTCGCCAGAGTTGCCGTTTTCTGCACGTTTTAGGGCGTATGCATTGAGGAAAGGAAAGTTTATCATTTCACCAACCGTCATAAATAACATACCTATGGTGAGCACGCCAATCCAACCAAATAAGTTAAGCACCAAAAAACTCATACCTATTAAAAGTGTGCTTCCGATAAGAATTCTATAAATTGAAAATTTGGGTTGTTCAAAGTATTTTACCAATGGCATTTCAATTAAAAAAATCAATCCTCCGTTTAAAGCCATTAGCCAACCAATATGCTTTTCAGAAAGATGATGTACATCTCTGTAATATAGAGGTATGGTAGAAAAATATTGCAAAAAGGCAAATCCAATAAGCAATACCGAGCCGAGCATTAACAAATACTTTTTGTCTTTGTAGGGCGATGCAATGGCTTTTTTTACCTGTTGTGCACTTTCTTTTTTAGCTTGTTTTTGGCTAAGCAACAAAATAAATAACAAACCCGCAGCAATACACGTAATGCCATCTACCCAAAACAAACCCGCATAGCTCATTTTTGCAATGATAAGCCCTCCGGCAGCAGGACCAACAGAAAAACCCAAATTAATAGCCAATCGGATAAGGGTAACGGAGCGCGTTCTGTTTTCGGGTTTGCTATAAGTATTTATAGCTACAAACACTGCAGGACGAAAGGTGTCTGCTACGACCATTAGAATAAAAACACTGATGCACAAGCCCCAAAAAGACTCAACATAGCGTAACCCAATAAATAAAAAGCCAGATAGCACCAAGCTCCAAAACATAACAAGGTAAAAGCCAATTTTATCTGAAAGTTTTCCGCCTAACCAAGCCCCTAAAACAGAACCTAAACCAAAGGCAGACATTATCCAGCCCACTTCGCTAAGGGTGTAGCCCAAACTTGAGGTTAAGTACAAAGATAAAAAGGGGATTACCATAGTACCCGCACGGTTTACTAAAGTAATCAATGCCAAGTACCACACCTCTTTGCGTAGTCCTTTAAACGAGTCGCGATATAAAGTTATGGGATTCATTTTGCGACTTCAAAGATATGTTTAAATTAGCTTTCAAAAATCAACGAAAAAACCATGAGCAACAAAACTTACACCAACGGAGAGCTAACCGTAAACTGGGAACCAGAAAAATGTATTCATTCGGGAAACTGCGTGCGTCATTTAAAAGAAGTATTTAAACCCAAAGAAAAACCTTGGGTGCAAATGGAAAACGGCACTACCGAGCAAATAAAAAGCGCCATAGACAAATGTCCGAGTGGCGCTTTGAGTTATACAGAAAAGTAAGTTGTTTACTTTTTTTCTACATCATCAACTTTATCATTTAGTTCAAAATTAATAGGTAACACGTAATAACTTCTAACTAAATTTCCTTCTGAATTTTTTGCAGGCGCCCATTTAGGCATTGATTTTATTGCTCTTATAGATTCTTCCTGAAGTAGAGGATGGACTTTGTGTGCATTAATAACTTCTACATTAGTTATTGAGCTATCTTTTTCAACTACAAATTTCAAATAAACTT
>CAYVVI010000041.1:0-6529 GCA_964455265.1 uncultured Flavobacteriales bacterium
ATCTCTTTTAAATAAATATGCAGAGCCAAAACTTGTTAGCACATTGTTTTCTACTTCGTAGTATGCAGAGGTAAGAAGATAATTTTTTTGAACTCTTACGGAAGCACCAAAAGCACGTGTATTATCCCTATTGGGGGCAGTTAGTTTTTGAGTAAACTGCCAAACATTAGATTGATCTTTATTGTAAATATATACTGCCCCCGTGTCTTCTATTGTATTTACTGATGAGCTGTCTGTATCGTTGTATACAGCAGAAATAGCAATGGTGTTTTCAAATATATCTGTTATAAAGCCAAAGAAAGCATCTACTTCTCTGTCTGGCGCAGTTATTTTTTGAGTTTCTTCCCAAATATTATCATTGTTTTTAGTAAAAATATAAGCGGAGCCAGACCTGCTTATTGAATTGTTTCCCGAAGAATCCTCATCCTCAAAATTAGCCCCAATAACAAGAATATCGTTGTGTATAGAAGTATAAACACCAAAATTATCTCCTGTTTTTCTGTCAGAACTCATAAGTTTTTGTTTTTCTTCCCAAGTACCATTTACGTTTTCAAACAAGTAGGCAGCACCAGCATCAGAGTATGAGGTTGTGCCTTCATCTTCGCACCAAGCAGTGGGGGCACCAATTATTAAATAATTACCGTCTATTGCTATGCCATAACCAAAGCCACCTCCGCTTTTAGGGTCGGTAGCAAAAATTTTTTGAGTTTGAATCCATTCTTCGGCACTATTTTTTTCGAAAATATAAACTGCGCCAGCGTCTGAAATTATGTTTCCATCTGTATCAAAAGCATCGTCTTCTGGAGCGCCAACAACAACAAATTTATCTGTAATAGCAACAGCCCAACCAAACATAGCGTAGGGTTTTCTGTTGTTAGAGACTATTTTTTGGGTTTGAACCCAATTACCTGTATTATTTTTTTTAAAAAGATAAGCCGCACCAGCAGAGCTCATTCCGTTTTCTCCATTAGTATCGAATCGATGACCATCTGCCCCAGTAATTAGAACATTATCAAATATATCAACCCAATTTGCAAAAAAATTGTTTGCGTCTCTTTCAGCAGGAACTAATTTAGACTGCGCATTGCTAAAAAAAACATGTAATAGGACAATGGAAGCTATGATAATTGTTTTCATATTTTTGCGATTTAGAAGTTAAATCAAAGGTATTAAATCACGTCATTAAAACTTTATGTTAAATAGTATTCGGTTATATAAAATTATTTAACGGTTGGTTTTTGTAAATTAACGGTAGTTTATGTTTAAAAACTAATTACATAAAGTCTTTAGCTCATTACCAATTTTCATTAAAGTTTCTTCTGATGACCCATTATGAATACCGTATATTTTATTTTTAAAGTAAATTATTGTTTGTGGCCTACCATTATCAATTGGCAATACTTTTATCAAAGAATCAGCACCATAAAACTTCTTCCAAGGTATGTCTAAAGAATTTTTAATTCCAAAACTTTTTAGTTGCCAAAGTAGTTCTGTTGAGTCATTTTCGTAATACGAAATAAACTCTACTTTAGTTTTATATTTTTCGTGCAAACCAATGCTATAAGGCACCATGTCTAAACAATAGCCACATTCATCTGAAGACACAAAAACAAGCTGTATTTCTTCTGTTTTTAAACTGTTTTTATGTAATGCACATCCAAATATAAAAATCAGTTGGCATAAAACCAAAAGCTTTATGCCAACTGACTGTATTAGAGATTTTCCGATCAAAAAGAAGGATAATAATTTAATCTCACACAAATGTATCTTGGTTTGCCCTCACATCTGTTTTTAAAAGAAAGAGGCTGATAGTTGTAATCTACAGAAACAATTGGAAGAGGTATTCTTACGCCAGCAGGTATTTCAGCACCAATTTTTCTGCTATTACCATCTCTAATTACTACAGCCGCTTTAGCATCAATCATTACTAAAATAGCTTCATCAAATTCAGCTTGCGTCATATGATTTTCCATAACATCATACTTGTAAGAAACCAAGCGGTCATTTTCAAAAACTAAGCTACTAAACAGCTCATCCTGCTCAATAGTATTTAGTTTTCCATCAATAAGTGGCGTAATGCGCTCTCTTACTTTTTCTGCATTGTCTTGTGCAGCAACATTAAACGATAATGCTGCCATTAGTAGCGCTACTGCGCTTAAGGTAATTTTCTTCATGGTACTTTTTGTTTTTAGGTTTGTTATTAATTGTTTGTTTTTTCTTTTTAAGACTTGGCCAAGTATTTTAAAAAGACAAGGCAATAATATGTCAAAAAACATTAAGACGCAAATTTGCGTCAAAATATTTTTTCAACACACTCAATTTTGGGTGTGAAAAACACCTCCAAAATAGTAGCTAAAAAGGTTGGTAAAAGAATTAAGGAGCTTCGTAAGTCAAATGGCTTAACACAAGCCCAAATGGCTTTTGAGGCAGGTGTAGAGCGTAGTCAAATAGCTAGAATAGAAAGAGGAGAAATAAACACGAGTATTTACAGTTTGTTTCTTATGGCAAAAGTTTTAAACGTACACGTAACAGAACTTTTAAAAGACATTGAGATGCCTTTAGAATAAATCAAAAAACCCAAGCAATTGCTTGGGTTTTTTGATAGTTGTTATCTGGGTGTTCGAGTTGCTTTTGGTGTTTTGGTTGAGTCACCCTCTGTAGGTTTTGTTCGTTGAGGTGTAGTAGGTTTTTTATCTTCTTCTTTGTCCTCTTCTTCTCCGCCATTTTCATTTTGTTTGGTTTCTTGAGCTTTTTTATTCGCTTCTTCTTGGCGTTTTTTATTGGCTTCAGCACGTGCTTTAGCTGCATCGGCTTTACGTTTAGCTTCCTCTGCTGCCTTTTTCTGTTCTTCTGCTTTTTTCTTTTGTTCTTCAGCGGCACGCTTTTGCTCTTCTATTTTTTTCTGAGCATCTTCTTGTTGCTTACGGGCTTTTTCTTGTTCGGTAGTGTTAGCGCTACTTTGCTGAGAGCGTTGCGCGTTGTTCCCTTCTTCTCCTTCCATTCCGCTTCTTCCACCAGTGTTTCCACCACCTTGACTTTCGCCTCCTTGTCCACCTTTATTACCAGAGCCACTTCCGCCACCTTGTCCGCCAGAATTTCCACCATTGCTTCCTCCGCTTCCTCCATTTCCATTGTTGTTTTCTGCTTCACAAGGACTCTTTGGACGACTGTTTCCATTTCCAAATGTAGGAGCTTTGTCTGTATCAATACATACCGACCAATGGCCCATTGAACCTGGATTGCTGGTGCTTACGGTTACGGTCATATTACCATTAAATAAGTAGTATTGACCAGATTTTATAGCATACGGCTGACCATTTACAATGGCATCTCCACCACCTGCAATTGGCATAATAAACAAACTACTTGCAGGACCAGAGTAGGTAAAGCCATTGCTTGCTAAGTTCTCACGATTATAAATACCACTTGGAGTAACTAAGCAAAACTGCCACTCAGAATTACCTGGGTTAATACGTGGACCACAAGCTTTTTCTTCTTCAACTTCAGGTTCTTTTACAGTTACGGTAAATGATTTAGAATCTTCACCACATTCATTTTTAGCAGTTACGATGATGGTATACGTACCAGGTTTAAGTTTGAACTTAGTGCTTAGCGCAGTTGTGCTTGGCACGTATTGGAACCCATTATCAGCGACACCATTTACTGTTAGCGTTACATCACTTTTATTTTTTACGTTAGTGATTGTTCCAACTAATTCGTGTGAAGCATCATTGCGATTAACTTCAGATACTGTGAAGTTCACAACAGGTGGAACACACGGTTCAGCAACAGTTACGGTAAACGATTTAGAATCTTCACCACATTCATTTTTAGCAGTTACGATGATGGTATACGTACCAGGTTTAAGTTTGAACTTAGTGCTTAGCGCAGTTGTGCTTGGCACAAATTGGAACCCGTTATCAGCTTTTCCATCAACCGTTAAAGTAATATCAGATTTATTTTTCACGTTGGTAACTGTACCCATAAGTTCGTGCGAAGCATCATTGCGATTAACTTCAGTTACTGTGAAGTTCACAACAGGCGGAACACACGGTTCAGCAACGGTAACAGTAAATGATTTAGAATCTTCACCACATTCGTTTTTAGCTGTAACAGTAATTGTATGTGTACCTGCGCTTAGTTTGAATTTAGTACTCAACTCTGTTGTGTTTGGTACAAATTGGAAGCCATTATCTGCTTTTCCATCAACCGTTAAGGTAATATCAGATTTGTTTTTCACGTTAGTAACCGTACCCATAAGTTCGTGCGAAGCATCGTTACGGTTTACTTCAGATACTGTGAAGTTCACAACAGGTGGAACACACGGTTCTTTTACAGTCACGGTAAACGATTTAGAATCCTCACCACATTCGTTTTTAGCGGTTACGATGATAGTGTAAGTACCTGGATTCAATTTAAACTTAGTACTTAGAGCATTGGTACTTGGCACATATTGGAAACCATTATCAGCAGCACCGTTAACAGCAACAGTAATGTCAGATTTATTTTTCACGTTGGTAACTGTACCAATAAGTTCGTGTGAAGCATCGTTACGGTTTACTTCGGTTACCGTGAAGTTCACAACAGGTGGGAAACACGGCTCTACAACAACTGGAACGTATGTGATAGTAGCTGTTCTAGAATCAACACCGCATTCGTTTGTTGCAACTAGCGTAAATGTATTTGCGCCAGGAAGAAGTGTAGCATTGTAGCTTACTGTTTTGTTGTTGTATGTAAAATCTGTAATTCTACCATTAACAGTAAACGTAAGTTGAGATTTACTCTCAATATTATTAATCTGTGCAGAGTAAGTATATTGGGCAGTTTCTTGCGTTTCGTTAGATGGGCTTACAACTAAAATAGTTGGTGCATAACAAGGTGTTGTTTCAACAGCTTTGTAGTCTAACTCAACATGTTTTGTAGCAGTTCCACATTCGTTGCTTACATATACATCTACTAAGTTTCTGGTTTTAGCAATGTCAAGCGTAATTACTATTTGCCCACTAGCAGAATTAAACTGGAAGTTTGAATAGTTTTCACCTTGATAGTTTACTGTAACACTTTTTGCATTTGTAGCGCTTAATACTATGGTATGCGCTTGATTGCTTGTTACCAAAGGATTTTGCGTAGGTTGAATTAAATTAACCGTTGGTATAGGACAAGGTTTTATCTCTTTAATAATTAGTTGAGATTTGCTGTCTTGACCCGCTTCATTTCGACCAGTAATTGTTACAATGTTTTGTCCTTCTTTTAAAGCTACCATTGTTTTTAACACTTTATTGCTAGTGTTGTAAGTGAAGTTTGAGGTGTTAACACCGTTTACTGTAACCGTAATAAACTCTTTCCCTTTAACATTTAAAACAGTAGCAGTAACTTCTTCATTGCTTTCGTAAGTAGCGTATGGAGATACTTCAGGAATTAAAATGGTTACTATAGGAGGAATAATTACAGCTGGTTTTGTATAAATTATAGTAGTAACATCAGATGCAGTACCATACTCATTTCTGCCAGTAATTTCTACAACATTCGTACCTTCGTTCAACACTACATTTGTAGTAATGATGCCATTAGAATTAAACGTAAAATAGTTGGTGAAAACACCATTTACTTTTACAGTTGCATCTTGTTTTGAACGCACATTTAATGTTTGTGCTACTACAACATATTCTGGCGATTGAACATTTGCAGGAGCGCTTGCAGGCGTTGTAATTTTAACTACAGGAGGTGTTGGTTGTATAGGTTTGTTGTAGATAATGGTTAAGTTATCGCTATCTGAACCAACTTCGTTAACACCAGTAATTACAAGCGTATTATTGCCTTCAATTAAATTTAAAGTTGTTCTAACGTTATTCGATGAAGCAAAATATTCAAACCCTATAGCATATCCATTAAAAATTACTTGGATGTCTTCTTTAGTTCTAACATTTAGTACTTGTGAAGAAATATCAACTACACTTGCAGAGGAAGTATAAGGATTTGTGTTAGGCACAGTAATATCTACAATTGGAGGAGGTAACTGTACAATAGGTCTGTTTACAATAATTGTTGTGTTGTCTTCAGCAGATCCAGCAGTATTGCTAGCAACAATTCTAAACACGTTAGCATTGTCGTGCATAATTACATTTGCCTCAAAATCTTTTGTGTTAGCGTTGTAAGTAAAGTTTACGTTTTTATTACCATCTTGATAAAACGTTATATCGCTATAGCCCTTTACGTTAGTTACTTTTGCTCTAATGGTGTGGGTATAAATAGTCGTGTTGTAAGGGTTAACATTTGGGTCGTAAATATCAACCGTTGGGCGCGGCTCAGTAAATGAAGTAGTAGTATTGGTGTTGGTTGTAACAGTTCCACCACCGCTAACACGACCAATATCCCATTTAAATGCAAGGGCTGTGTAGTGGTTTCTGTCAATACCACTTCCGCCACTTACAATACCATCTATGTTAGCACCAATTATGTTGTTAGATTCATTTAAAAAGTAGTTTGTTTTGTGCTCAATACCCATAGAAAATCTAGGCGTAAATTGATA
>CAYVVI010000041.1:6629-13228 GCA_964455265.1 uncultured Flavobacteriales bacterium
AAGAATAATTCCTGTTCTGTCTCTTAGTCTGTTTAGAGTTAGGGCAAATTCTAAGTCATAGTTAAAGTGACTATAGCGTATGTTGTTATAAGTTCCATCATCATTTATACGATGATCAAAAGCAGCATTAGTACCAGCTAGAAATCTAAATCTCCAGTCTAAGCTAAAAAATGCTTTTTCTCTTTGATAAATGGAGTGACCAAACGTAAAGTCAAATCCTCCACCAATAGAGTTTTTAATATCACTTTGCTGGTAAGAACCTCCAATACCAAAACCTATATCAAAACCACTGTCGGTTTTATAATTCATTCGTTGAGCATTCAACTCGATGGAGCTGAAAAACACAACTAAAAGTAGGGCTAGGGTGCGTAAAAAAGTTTTCATAAAAATATATTTAATGTTTGTATAGAACACGCAAATCATGTTTCGTGCCAAAGTTGTAAAGTCCTCAAATTTAGTAGCTTTTTGTTTATTGAAAGAATTTCTGATTGAAAACTTTTCCGACTACACCATTTATCATATAAATCAAATTGTGTAGGTTTGAAAAAACTTTGTTCATGCAGAAGGTAATCATTACAATTTCATTTGTTGTGTATGCGCTATTCAATTATGCGCAATCTACCCAAACAGTTAGAGGAACTGTGGTGGATAATGAATCTAAATACCCACTTCCAGGCGTTACCATTCAGGTTATTACCGACCCGAGCGTTTCAATGGGCGCTGTAACTAACGTCAATGGGCAGTTCGTTATCGAAAAAGTGCCTCTTGGTCGTCAACAAATCAAAGTATCATTTATTGGATATAGCCAACAAATACTTACCGTAGTTGTAAGCGCAGGAAAAGAAACGGTGCTCAACATCGAGATTGAAGAATCTAGCGAAATGATGGATGAACTTAAAATTGTGGCGAGTGAAAATAAAGAAGTAAACAATGAAATGGCCATAGTTAGTTCGCAACAATTTTCGGTTGAAGAAACCGAGCGCTATGCAGGTAGCAGAGGAGACCCTGCGCGTATGGCATCAAACTTTGCGGGCGTTCAAGGAACAGACGATAGCCGAAACGATATTGTAATTAGAGGAAACTCTCCTTTGGGCGTTGTGTATAGGGTAGAAGGCGTAGATATCCCCAATCCTAGCCACTTTGCTATTACTGGCAGCACAGGTGGGCCAACCAGTATGCTAAACAATAAATTGCTGGGGAATAGCGATTTTTTTACGGGTGCTTTCCCGGCAGAATATGGCAATAGTACATCGGGAATTTTCGATTTAAAATTGCGCAACGGTAACAATGTAAAACATGAACAACAACTTCAGTTTGGTATTTTAGGTGCGGAACTTTTAGCAGAAGGGCCTTTCAAAAAAGGTGGAGCATCTTCCTATCTGGTAATTTATCGCTATTCAACGCTGGGTATGTTCACCGCATTAGGCATAGATATAGGCACAACAGCCGTTCCGCGCTACCAAGACTTATCATTCAAAATGAATTTTCCACTAAAAAAAGGTGGCAACTTAGCTCTATGGGGAATAGGAGGAAACAGCACCATTGATATTATGGTGAGTACACAAAAAGACACCTCAGAAGTTGACCTTTATGGAGAAAACGATAGAGACCAATATTTTAGAACAGCAATGGCAGTTGGAGGAATTACCTACAGCAAATCAATTAACGAAAACACCTATTTTAAATCAACGGTAAGTGTGGCTAAAGATATGCAGCGTTCTAAACACGAATTGGTGTCACGCAGAATAGTGAATGGAGAATTTGTTGTTGACTCTGTGTATGATTATATGGCCTATTATTTCAACAACAATCGAGTATCAAACGCAACATCAATCAACAGAAAATTCGGCAAAAAAAATGTGCTAAAAGTGGGGTACAATTTGGAATACTTTATGGCAACCTACCGCGATAGCATTTTAAAAGTAGATACTGTAGTTAATGATTTTAGAACACGATGGAATTCAAACGCAAGTTTTTTGTTGGGACAGGCGTATGCACAATGGAAACATAAATTTTCTGACAAGCTAATTATGACTACTGGGCTACATGCACAATATTTTTCATTGAGCAATGCTGTGTCATTATTTGAACCCCGCTTTGGTTTAAAATATGTTATCGATAGCAAAAGCGATATTGCCTTTGGGTTAGGGCGTCATAGCCAAACACAACCGTTGTATAATCACTTTTATATTCTTCCAGGTAATGCTGTGCCTCACAACACCGATATGGGCTTTTCTTTTAGCAACCATAGTGTACTTAGTTATTCTAGAAGATGGAGTAAAAAACTAGGAACTAAAATTGAAACCTATTATCAGCAACTAAGCAACATCCCTGTTGAGGTAAAACCATCTGCATTTTCACTTATCAATCAAGGGAGTGGCTTTGCACGTTTCTTCCCAGATTCATTGGTAAACGAAGGAACGGGTTACAATTACGGAGCGGAATTTACCATAGAAAAGTATTTTAGTGATAAATGGCACGCAATGATAACAGGAGCTGTATTCGAATCGAAATATAAAGGCAGCGATGGCATTGAGCGCAATACCGATTTTAACGGGCGTTTTGCAGTTAATTTTTTAGCCGGAAGAGAGTTTAAATTTAACGATAAAAACACCTTAATGGTAGGCACTAAATTAACGTGGGCAGGAGGCAGACGCTATGGTTTTGTGGACACAACGCGTTCGCAACAAGAGCGCGAATTAATCTTTTTAGATGAGGGATATAACGAACGTCAATTTAGAGATTATTTGCGTTTAGATTTAAAGCTAACCTATCGTAAAAATGTTCGCAAGATTACACACGAAGTATCTCTCGATATTGTGAATGTTACCAACAGACAAAACATTTTAGGATTGACCTATGTGCCTGTTGATGGCAACCCCAACATCAACCCTATTAGAGAAAATTATCAATTGGGCTTTTTACCATTATTTTTCTATCGTATAGATTTTTAATAATCTATTCGTGTTGTTGAAAAGTTAGGTTCAAGAGACTAAACATTCTTAGTTACTTTGTAAAAAATTAATTGCAATTATGAATGTATTGATATTAGGATCGGGCGGTAGAGAACACGCTATTGCTTGGAAAGTTGCACAAAGTTCTTCGCTAAATAATTTATACATAGCCCCTGGAAATGCAGGCACTTCTTCTGTCGGAACCAACATACCTCTTGATGTTAACGATTTTGATGCTGTAGCAAAAACATGCTTAGAAAACAACATTAACATTTTAGTAGTTGGCCCAGAAGAACCACTTGTAAATGGTATTTTCGATTACTTTAATGAGCGAAAAGATTTAGCTAAAATTGCAGTTATTGGCCCTTCAAAATCTGGTGCGCGCTTAGAAGGAAGTAAAGATTTTTCAAAGCAGTTTATGCAGCGCCACAACATACCTACCGCTAAATATGCCACATTCGATAAAAATAATTTAGAAGACGGATACAAATTTTTAGAATCGTTAAAACCACCGTACGTTTTAAAAGCCGATGGATTGGCCGCTGGTAAAGGCGTGCTTATCATTGATAAATTGGAACAAGCAAAAAAAGAATTGAAAAGCATGATTGCCAATCAAAAATTCGGCAAGGCAAGTGCTAAAGTTGTTATTGAAGAATTTTTAAAAGGCATAGAAATGTCGTGCTTTGTAATTACCGATGGAGAGCACTATAAAATTCTTCCTTCAGCAAAAGACTACAAACGCATAAGCGATGGCGACAAAGGTTTAAACACGGGGGGCATGGGCGCAATTTCTCCAGTGGCGTTTATGAATCATGATATGGAAGATAAGATTGAAACACGTATCATTATACCTACAATAAAAGGATTAAAAGCAGAAGGCATAAAATATCAAGGATTTATTTTCTTTGGATTGATAAATGTAAAAGGCGAGCCCTACGTAATTGAATACAATTGCCGCATGGGCGACCCTGAAACGGAAGTGGTGATGCCACGCATAAAATCAGACTTACTAGATTTATTTGAAGGGATTGCTACAGGCACGTTATCCGAGCGCGATATAGAACACGATATGCGCACGGTTTCTACCGTAATGTTGGTGTCGGGCGGCTATCCCGAAGCATACGAAAAAGGGAAAGTTATTACGGGTTTAAACAGCGTTAGCAACGCTATGGTATTTCATGCAGGCACAAAGCTTGACGGAGGCAATGTGGTAACAGACGGAGGTAGAGTTATTGCTGTTTCTGCCTACGGAAGAGACATTCCTTCTGCCATTGAAAAATCATACGAAGCTGCCGAGCAAATTAAATTTGATAAAAAATATTATCGAAAAGATATTGGTCTTGATTTGATTGTTGAGTAATGCAAGAACGCCACGTAAACCGCAAACGCTATTTTGATGAGCAGATACAGACCACTGCTCGTTTTGTAGTTCCGTACATTTCTGAGTACAAATCATTAAATGAAAACTGCAAAGTACTAGAAATTGGCTGTGGCGAAGGCGGAAATTTATTGCCATTTTTAGAGCTTGGTTGCTATTGTGTAGGTGTAGATTTATCCGAACGAAAAATTGAGTTGGGCAAAACCTATGTAGAAGACCATCCACAAAAATCAAATTTGCAACTTGTAACGCAAGACATTTACGAAACATCGCCCGAAAAATTTGGTCAGTTTGATGTAATTATAATGCGTGATGTGATTGAGCATATTCACAACCAAGAACGTTTTATGAAATACGTAAAATCATTTTTGAAAGATGATGGTGTATTTTTTTTAGGATTTCCTCCTTGGCAAAATCCGTTTGGTGGACACCAGCAAATATGTAAACATAGAGTGGCTTCTGTCCTTCCTTACTTCCATCTTTTACCAACTTTTATTTATCGAGGTTATCTAAGACATTTTGACGAAAGTAAAAGTACCATAGAAGAACTTCTAGAAATAAAACAAACAGGGATTTCTATAGAACGCTTTGAAAAAATTTTAAAGGCAGAAAACTACACCACGCTAAACCGCACGCTGTATTTGGTTAACCCCAACTATCAAATTAAATTTGGCTTGCGCCCACGCAAACAGTTGGCTATTATTAGCGCCATACCTTACTTAAGAAACTTCTTTACTACTGCGGCTTATTACTTGGTTAAAAAGTAACCCAACAAAAAACCCCATCACAAAAGTGACAGGGCTTTAGTTATACTTTTTTAAATCTATTATTTCAATTGATTGGATTCTTGCTTAGCTTTTTTGTTGTATTTAGCTTGAAGGTTTAACCAATAAAACAACCCGCCAAAACCTAATAAGGTAAATAAAGTGTTTGGTAAGTTTTCTGCTGGCTCTAAAAACGCTTCAAACGTCCAAACCATAAAATCTGCTAAAGGGGTTGTCAACCATTCCATACTGTTATCGTGTTTAATTTTCACAAATGTATAAAAATTTAGAAACCAAAAAAACTATCTTTGGCAAAAGATGATTTTACAGCCCATAAAAAACGGCAATATTTTATCTCCATTTATTATTCTCTTTTTTGCAATAATACTATGGGGTGGCGCTCTATTTTCGCCAATAAACATCAGTTTTTTAGATTTTGGCATTTTGCAACCTTTTTTGCGTGATTTCTCCTTTGAGAGCAATAAAATTGCCGTTGTATTAATTTGTTTTTCTACAATTATCGCTACAGGGCTAATTATAAATAGAGCGATAGACCGTGACGAATTTTTCCCCAAAAACAATTTTCTTCCCTTCTTTTTTTATGTTTTATTTATGAGTATTTCGGAAGCACAAAGAGGTTTTTCGCCCATCATTTTTAGCAATGTTTTTTTGTTATTGTTTTTCATTTACAGCATTAAAATTAAACGGCAGGACGATGCCCGAGAAATCATCTTTAATGCATCCTTTTTCTTGTCAACTGCCATCCTAATATTTCCCGTTTACCTTCCTTTAAGCATTGCCTCTTTTATGTTGTTGATAGTATTTAGGCCATTTGTGTGGAGAGAATGGGCATTAGCAATTTTAGGACTATTACTTCCAGCATTTTTTTATTTTTCCTACCTGTATTTTTTTGACATGAATTTGTCGGAAAACGTTTATAAAAGCGGGTTTGATTTAAATTGGAACTATACCAAAGAGCGCGACACATTTGCGTCTATTTTTTCTGGATTTATTATGTTATTGGTTTTTCTTTCGTTAATAATACTCAACAGAATATTTAATTCAAGTTCGTTAAGACTCAGAAAATTCATTCAGTTTTTTATTCTAACATTGGCACTTTTCGCTATGATTAACATTAGCATTTATTCATTCAACGAATTTCTGTTTCCTGCTGTTGCCGTTCCTTTTTCGCTGTTTTTAAGCTACTACTTTTATTATGCCAAGCCATTTTGGGGCAACGTGTTTTTTTACCTTCTCATTGGCTTATCTATTTACAGTGTTTACTTTGCATAGAACTCGTAAAGCGTTATATTTGTAAAAAATAATTCAAATGAAGTTTGGTGTTGTAACCTTTCCTGGCTCAAATTGCGATCAAGACATGATAGATGTTCTAAAAGATATTTTAGGACAGCAAGTAGTAACCCTTTGGCACAAAGACCACGACCTACAAGGATGTGATTTTGTAATTTTACCAGGGGGCTTTTCTTACGGAGACTATTTACG
>CAYVVI010000042.1:0-13120 GCA_964455265.1 uncultured Flavobacteriales bacterium
GCTTCAAACTGCTTTACGCTACCATCGGGTAAAGTAATATTAATCATTTGTGTTTCCTTTTTTAAGAGGTGCAAAGATAGCTATTTTGCACAATGTAGCAATGTGCCAATTAAGCAATGTAACAATTAGTTAATAAGTGCTTTCATAAATGGGATTTTGGGTATATTTGGGGGATGAAAAAAGACTTGGAGTTGCGCCAAACCTATTAGTTTTTAACGGTCATATTAAAGCAGCACAACCTACGACAAATATTGAAAGATATGAAACGAATATTTACAATTGTAGTAATAACTATCTTCTCTACTTTATCCTGTAGTGAAAATAAGAAAGAAACTAAAAATACAGACAGTATTGAGATAGAAAACGAAAATAAAACAGCCACTGAAAATGCGAAACTCGAAACTTCAGACACGGTTAATACAAATAATAATTCTGATGAAGAGAGCAAATTAACTTACTTCAAAGACGTTGACTTATTTTGGATTAGAGATTTAGAAGAAAGTGCACAGAAGAAAGTTGGTTTTATTTCGCTATCTGACATATATCCATTAAGTGAACATCCTGATTCTTTAGCAATTCCTAATCTTGATAATAAGGCAAAAGAAAACCAACTATATTTTAAATTAAACTCATCATATAGAAAGAGATTTCTTTCAAAAACAAATATTTCAGAAACAGACAGTATATATATATTCGATTACTCTACAGATGCACTATTTTCCTTTTCTGTTAGTAAATTAAATGTAGTTGGATACCTAAATATCTATATGGACATAAATGATTGCCCTTGTAGTCAGGTTGATTATATGATTGGATTTGAAGTTCCTAAGAGCAATTTAATTGGACTTGGAAAATACTATAGTGAATCTTTGGTTTTCATTGGCACACAAAATCCTTTTATGCAGGGACAAATGAAAGCCATCGCTTGGAAAAAAATCTCACGCGATAAATTTCCATTCGAAAAAAGTCAATTAACCGAAATGCAAAAAAAATATAAAAATAAAAATGCAATTAAAGGACAAGCATATTTATCTGAAACTGACAAATACAATATCTTTATCCAAGATTATATTCTGTCAAATACTAATATGGTTCTTGAAGACCGTCATTTAATTGTATTTGATAAAAAATCAGAAAACATAGTATATGAGACACTGTTCAGCAACAGCGAAGGTTCAAGCATTTCACAAATAGGCTACCAATGGATAGGAAGACTTTTAAAAAATAAACCAGAAGTTTTATTTGGGTTTGAAGACGTTTCTTTTGGCTGTCCGTCTATAGATTATATAAATTCAAATGATAACAAGTACATTCAAATAAATTGTGACAATAGACACTAAGAAAATAACGAATGCTCTTTCACCACATAGAAACCTCCCTAAACAAAATAACACACCCCTAACCCCTCTTGTAGAAGGGAATTTAACTCTCCGCCTAAGGCGGAAGGGATAAAGGGAGGTGTATCAAAATAAAAAATAATGACCGATAAAAACTACCTAAGCACATTTCGACAACCTACCGCACAAGACCCTTTACGTGTTTTGATGAGTGCTTGCTTGGCGGGTATTACCTGCGGTTATGATGGTAGCAACAATGGCGAATATCCAAGTGCGTTAAAATTACTTAACTATAATACGGTAAAAATTGTAAAATTTTGTCCCGAAGAATTTTATTTGGTACACCAAGAGAAATGTGCGACATACATGGTGGTAATGGTTTTGACGTGTTAGATGGTAAAGCCAAAGTACTTACAGAAACAGGCAAAGATTGGACACAAGGTATGATAGATGCATCGTTAAAAATGCTCAAAGTTGCACAACGTGAAAACATAGAATTAGCCGTAATGATGGACATTAGCGCAGCATGTGGCAGTCAAGTAATTTATGATGGCAATCGATTTTCGGAAAATAAAGTATATCAAATTGGCGCTGGTGTGTGCGCTGCACAAATTATGCGTCATGGTTTTAAAGTTATTAGTCAACGTGATTTTGCTTCACTCGAAATTCTTTACTCAAAACTCGACCCTACGCACATTATAGACTCTACAAAAAAAGACCACAACGAAACAGAATGGTTTAAAGAGTATTTTAAAATGAATTAGTAAAAATCAAACTATATTTGCCATAATAAAATTTAACAGATAAATGAAGCAATTAGCACTAAACGACACCCACGTTGCATTGGGAGGAAAAATGGTAGAATTTGCAGGGTATAATATGCCTGTGCAATATGAAGGCGTAAACGCAGAACACGACACGGTTAGAAATGGCGTTGGTGTATTTGATGTATCTCACATGGGAGAGTTTTTATTGACAGGACCAAAAGCATTAGACTTGATTCAAAAAGTTACTAGTAACGATGCTTCTACTTTGTATGATGGACGTGCGCAATACAGCTGCCTACCCAACGGTAAAGGTGGTATTGTAGATGACTTGATTGTATATCGTTTTAATGCAGAAAAATATTTGTTGGTAGTAAATGCTTCTAACATAGATAAAGACTGGAATTGGATTTCATCGCACAACGATATGGGTGTAGAAATGCGCAACCTTTCGGATGAGTATTCTTTATTGGCGATACAAGGACCAAAAGCAGTAGAAGCCATGCAATCGTTGACTTCTGTAAACTTATCAGCAATAAAATATTACCATTTTGAAGTTGGTGATTTCGCAGGAATACCTAATGTAATTATATCTGCTACGGGCTACACGGGTAGTGGTGGTTTTGAGATTTATTGCAAAAACTCTGAAGTGCAACAAGTGTGGGACAAGGTATTTGAAGCAGGTGCTCCATTTGGTATTAAACCTATTGGCTTGGCCGCACGCGATACCTTGCGTTTAGAGATGGGCTTTTGCTTGTATGGTAACGATATTGACGACACCACTTCACCATTGGAAGCAGGTTTGGGTTGGATTACTAAATTCACCAAAGAATTTACGGATAAAGAATTCTTACAAAAACAAAAAGAGCAAGGTGTAAGCCGAAAATTGGTTGGCTTTGAATTAGTAGATAAAGGCATTCCGCGCCACGATTACGAAATAGCCAACGCAGAAGGAAAAATAATTGGCAAAGTAACTTCGGGTACTATGGCTCCATCAATTAAAAAAGCCATTGGTATGGGCTATGTGGAAACAGCTTATGCAACAGAAAACTCAGAAATCTTTGTAGTGATACGCGATAAGCACATTAAAGCAAAAGTTGTTAAATTGCCATTCTATAAACCCAACTAATGCCAAAAATTAAACAAAAACCAAAGGTTGAGGTGTGCTTCACCCCTAACCTTTTTCCGTTGCATTATGATGATGCGGATATTATTGTAGCTATAGATGTGCTTCGCGCTACATCCGCCATTTGTGCTGCGTTTCATCATGGAGTTAAAAAAATGATTCCTGTTGCTACTCTTGAAGAAGCATTTGAATACAAAAGAAAAGGATATTTAGTTGGTGCCGAGCGTAAAGGAGAAATTGTAGAGGGTTTTGAGTTTGGTAACTCTCCGTTTGCTTACATGCGTAAAGATTTTAAAGGAAAAACTATTGTGCTTTCTACCACCAATGGTACAGTAGCTATTGACACCGCTGCAAAAACAGGAAAAACCGTAGTGGTAGGTTCATTTTTAAATCTAGATGCCTTATGTGCATGGCTCATCAAAAAACAAAAAAATGTATTGTTGTTGGGTTCTGGCTGGAAAAATAAATTCTGCTTAGAAGATACCATTTGTGCAGGCGCCATTTGCGACCAACTATTACAAACCAATAAATTTATTTCAGAAGAAGATTCTAGTGTGGCTGCAAAATTTTTGTACTTATCTGCAAAAGACAATTATTTTGGTTACCTTAAAGCATCATCGCACCGCAAGCGTTTAAAAAAATTAAACCTTAACGAAGATATTAAGTACTGCCTAACGCCTAACCAAACCAACGTAATTCCAATTTTGGAAAATGGAACATTGGTGAAGTTGAAAGCATAAAATAAAAAATTGAAAATCCATTTTAAATATATCGTAATAACTTTTGTAGTAACTGCTCTACTGGGTTTTAGCGTGTATAATGGTTCTAAGAAAACTAATAAGAAACACGTATGCACCAATACGTGGGGGTTTTATGGGCATAAAAAAATAAATAGAATGGCGGTGTTTACTTTACCTGCCGAGTTATTTCCTCTATACAAAATACACATTGATTTCATCACAGATCATTCTGTTGACCCAGACAAAAGACGCTATGCTGTTGAAGGTGAAGCCGAGCGCCATTTTATAGATATTGATCATTTTGTAAAGCCCGGAGAAGACCCTTTTGAGGTAATGCCTAAACATTGGAACGATGCAGTAGCTAAATATACAGAAGACACATTAAAAGCATACGGCATTATTCCTTGGCATTTGAACATTATGTTGTATAGATTGACGGATGCTTTTAAGCAAAAAAATCTTACTAAAATTTTACGTCTCTCAGCAGAAATTGGCCACTATGTAGGCGATGCACATGTGCCATTGCATACTACTGAAAATTATAATGGACAACTTACAGGACAAAGAGGTATTCATGGTTTTTGGGAATCGCGCTTACCAGAATTGTTTTCTGAAGATTATGATTTATTTGTAGGACAAGCCACAATAATGGACAAACCATTAGACGTAATTTGGGACATCATAAAACAAAGTCATTATGCTGTAGATTCTGTGTTACGTTTTGAAAGAGAACTTACAGAAGAATTTGATTCAGATAAAAAATATGGCTTTGAGCAAAGAGGTGCAGTACTTATGAAAACCTACTCTAAAGAATTTTCGGATGCTTATCACAAACGCCTTGATAATATGGTTGAACGAAGAATGTATGCATCTATCATTTCTATTGGAAATTTTTGGTTCACCGCCTGGCACAATGCAGGCAGACCATCTTTAAAAGACATAATGGGCGCTTCGTATGATACAAAATACGATGAGTTTATAATGGACACTACCAACCTAAAACGCATTAGCTCTCGTGAGCATGAGAACTAGTTATCACACAATATTTAAAGCACTTTAGTGTTTATAATTGTTAGTTGAAACATCTTCTCTACATAGCGTTTTATTTTTTATCAATTTCGGGTATTGCTCAAACTGGCTATATTAATGGAAAAGTTATTGGAGACAATAAAGAAGCCATTCCTTATGCTAAAGTTTTCATCCTAAAAAATAGCATTAAACACTCTACTGTTTGTGATGTTTCTGGTAATTACAAATTAGAAATTCCTGCCGAAAAAAATGTAGAAGTATTTTTTGAAAGTTATTTCTTCAAATCAACAAGCGTTATTGTAAACATAGCTAATGGCGAAACGAAAACATTAAATACTACCCTTATTGCGCAAGCCGTTGAAAAAACAGAAAAGCGAGAGGAAATAAATATGCTTGAACTTCCTGTTCTTAACAAACAAATCCCCTCGCCAACTGGCAATTTCGAAGATTTACTTAAAACTCAAGCTGGTGTTTCTTCTAACAATGAGTTAAGTTCTGGGTATAGTGTTCGCGGAGGAAATTTTGATGAAAACCTTGTATATGTTAACGATGTAGAAGTTTACAGACCATTTTTAGCGCGTTCAGGACAACAAGAAGGATTGAGTTTTATCAATTCCGATTTAGTGGAACAAGTAAAATTTTCTGCAGGAGGATTTGAAGCAAAATATGGCGATAAATTATCGTCAGTTTTAGATATCACCTACAAACGCCCTTACGAATTTGCAGGTTCTGTTTCGGGTAGTTTTATGGGTGGAACAGCTCATCTAGAAGGTATTTCAAAAAACAGCAGATTTACCTATATAACTGGTGTTCGATATAGAAACAATGCATATGTTTTGAATGGACTTGGTACAAAAGGAGACTATCGTCCAATTTTTGTTGATGTTCAAACCTATTTAACGTACAATATTACCGATACTTGGGAAATCTCCTTTTTAGGAACTTACTCTAAAAATAAATTTTTAATGGTGCCACAAACGCGTGAGACCAACTTCGGTCCTATCAATCAAACGCTTAAACTACGTGTATTTTTTGAAGGACAAGAAATAAGCGAATATGAAACGTATTTTGGTGCCATCACATCAACACATCGTCCAAATAAAAACACAGAAGTAAAATTCATTAACTCTATTTTCAGAACGTTTGAAGAAGAACGAATGGACATTGAAGGACAATATTTTTTAGATGCTGTTGAGAATGATCCAAGCTCTGACGATTATGGCGAAAGTGCCTTTAATCTTGGCGTAGGAACATTTTTAAATCATGCAAGAAACAAACTAGACGCTTTGGTATATAATACTTCGTTAAAAGCAAAACATACCCCTAACACTACTTCAGAGTGGTTGTTTGGTGTTGGTGCACAATACGAAGCCATTAACGATAAACTTCGAGAGTGGGAATTATTAGATTCATCTGGTTACTTATTACCAAGATTGCCAGACAGTGTAGGTTATACAAACGCATCTGCGCAGCCCTACCAAACTATTGAATTAAATAGAGTTTTCGATTCTAGAAACAGTGTAGAATCAATGCGCTTTCAGGGCTATGCTCAGTACAACAAGCGTTTTTTAAAAGACAAACTAATAACATTTCAAGACTCCTCTTTTGAAAGCTCAAAGAGAATAGATGTAAGTATTGGTTTGCGTTCAAATTATTGGACATACAACAATCAAAATGTGATTAGTCCACGTGCAAGTATAACTATAAAACCACGTTGGTATCATTTAAAAGATAGTGTTATCACACGCAGAGATTTTAATTATAGATTTTCTACTGGCTTTTATTATCAACCTCCATTTTATAGAGAATATAGAGGTTTTGATGGCTTGTTAAATCCTGAAATTCGTGCTCAAAAATCGATACATTTTGTTGCAGGTGCAGATTATGTGTTTGAAATGTGGGGACGTCCATTTAAATACACCGCAGAAATTTATTACAAACATTTACTTGATATTATTCCGTTTGAAATTGACAACGTGCGCATTCGCTACTATGCTAACAACAACGCCAAAGGGTATGCTGCTGGTGTAGATCAAAAAATATTTGGAGAATTTATAAAAGGTGTTGATTCGTGGTTTACACTTTCTGTAATGAAAACAGAAGAAGATATTTTGGATGATTTTTATAAAGAATATTACGATGCCGATGGTGAACAAATTTATCCAAATTTTACAAACGACTTTTCAAATGTAGTAGCAGACAGCGCTACTTTTTACCCTGGTTATATACCACGACCAACAGACCAAAGAGTTAGTTTTGGAATATTTTTTCAAGACCACATGCCCAAATATTGGAATACAGAAAAAATTAATTGGGAAACATTTAAAGTGTATTTAGCTATGCAAATTGGAGCACCTTTACCTTTTGGTCCTCCTACCCAGCAACGCTACCAAGACGTATTCCGCACACCAATTTATAGAAGGGTAGATATTGGTTTTTCAAAAGAATTATTAGTAAACAGAGATAGAATTAAAGAGAAGTCGTTTTGGAATCATATTAAATCTATGAACATCACTTTAGAAGTTTACAACCTTTTGGATGTAAACAACACATCTAACTATACGTGGATAAAAGATGCTTCTAATTTGTATTATGCTGTTCCGAACAATTTAACAGCAAGAAGAGTTAACTTAAAACTTTTCGTTTCGTTTTAGAAAAATCATTCCTTTTTCTTCTTGTCTTTTTTCTTTTTTGAATCGTCTTCAAGTTCTAAAGTTCCTATTGTAATTCCTTCGGGTAACTCGCTTTTAGGGTTTCCAAATCTATCGTACTCTATTACATGAAGTTTTGTATTGTTGCTATAATATACTTTCTCTTTTATTTTACCATCATCATGAAAATAAGTCCACTCGCCATGTTTAATTCCGTTTACGTAAATCTCCTCTCGTTCCTTATCTCCAATTTCTGAGTAGTAGGTACAACTACCATTTTTCTTTCCTAGTGTGTAGTTTTCAAAATATAGCGTATCTCCTTCTTGATTGAAATAAATCCGTAAACCATCTTCTTTTCCTTCTTTGAATGTTTTACTATATTCTAATTTTCCATCGGGATAATACACGTTAAAAATACCATCATAAATTCCTTTTTTGTAGGAGATTTCACGATTAAGTGTTCCATCATCATAGAAATATTTACATAACCCGTGCTTTAAATCATATTCATAGGGTTCAGAGCGCAACACCAAATCTGACGAATCTTTATACCAAATCCATTCGCCATGTTTTTCTCCATTCAAATACGGATTTACCCAAGCCAACTTGCCTGATTTATGATAGTATTTCCAAGCGCCATGTTCCACCCCTTCACAATAAGGTGTCTCTGTCCATCGATTACCATTTTCGTAATTTGTAATGGAATTACCTGTTTGCTTTCCTTCGCTAAATTTCACTTCTCTTTCTAAGATGCCATTTGGATAATACGTTACGCATACGCCCGTAAATTTTTCTCCACTTTGTCTAAGTGTAACTAATCCAGACAATCTATTAAACTCAAGGTCTTCATTACAATCTCTAACCTTAGAATTCTTTTTTAGAATGAGAGAATCGGGCACACACTGAGAAGCATCTTTTGTGGGCACTGATGTGTTTTCAGTATCCGATTTTTTCTTCTTTTGTGCATAGATACTTGGCGTAAGCACAATTAAGAAAAAGAATAAAGCGAAATATTTCATAAATGTTTGCATAGCTTAAAGATTACCTAATGTACAACTTAGTAAACAACTTTTAGGCCAAGCTTTATAAAATGTAGTGTTTACTACTAAAAAACATTTATCAAAGTAGTAAAGGGTGTGATAACTAAATCCTAGTAACCAAATCCTAAAGTTAATCCCATTCTAAAATGAACAAATGGAAGGCGATCTGAGGTGATAATTGCTCGCTCTTTTTCTGCTGTCATAGAAAGAGGAAAATATTTTTCAATATCAAACTCTGCCTCATTAAAATCTTCTTGATAATTTCTGAAGTCAAAATTACTTGACGTATTTGTTGCTTCTACAACACCTTTAAATCCTATGCTGTTAAATCCAAGCCCTAAAATTGTCCAATCTAAAGTAAATCCGCTTTCAAAAACTTTTTGTGTACCAATCATTAAACCCAAACCAACATTTGACATTTTTAACGTCATTTGCGCATCACCGTAGTACAACACACCATTATTATCATAATCTTCATAATAATCTTTATCACTTTTAACAGTATATGTTGTAAAGTGAACGTATGGCCCCCAATAAAAACCATTTAAAGCACCTTTGCTTTCTTTGTAAATTTTTAATTCGGTGAAATTACCAAATCCAGAAAGTTTTGGATTTTTAAACGGGTCGTATTGCTCATCTTGATATGTAACATCATCCGACTGAGCAGCAAAACTATTTGATCTAGAAGGCATAAAACGGAAAGTCGTTTGAATAGACATTCTATCATTAATTGCTCTCTCTTGAGACAACGTGTAAATACCTGTTAGTGCACCAGGAAAAGCTCCTATTTTTGTAACATTTTTTTGAGAAAATACTGGTGTTGAAAGAATCGTTCCTGACAAGACCAAAATTGCTAACGCTTTTAAATTCTTCATAATAAATGATTTTATTTTTTATAAAAGTAGTAATTTATTTTACAAATCTCTTTTCTTAATTACCCAATACGAGCCGAAGGCAAATAGTAAAATGTAAGCTATTGATATAAAAATTGCATCTACTGGCACTGAATAATCAAACGTAATGCCTTGAGTTATCATCTTGCCAGCATTCATTCTAGAGAATGGTTCATGGAGCAAACGCTCAGCAACACGAAGGGGTAAATAGTCAGAAATTACTGTCAAACCAAACTTTTCTATTCTGGTTAAACTCTCTAAAATCCACCATAAGAAAATTATAAAAAATGTAAAAGCCGAACGCTTGATTAATACAGAAACAAATAATGCCAACATCAAAAATAAAGTGATGCGCAAGAAATAAGCAGCTATATATTCTATTCCTGTAAATAGCGCATTGCCTTCCGTTGCTTTAAAGTGCATAAAGAAACTCACCGCAATGATAAACACACACGACAACAGCACAGAAGCTACTATCATGTAAATTTTAGAAAGTATAAATTCCTTTTTACTTAAACCATCTATCAAGTTTTGTTTTAGCGTTCCATATTGGTATTCGCTTACCATAGACGATACAATAATTATCGCCAAAAACCATTTAAGAATTGTGGCTACATAGGTATTCATGTGCCACAGTAATGGTGTGTCGAACAAACCTTGTTGTGCTAGGTCTATCGTTATGCCTAAAAACTCTAACTTAACACTTGCCACTACAGCAATGCAAGAGAGAATAACGTAATACGAAAGAATAAACACTTTGAAAAGTATGCTTGCTCTCAGTTTCTGAATTTCTATATTGAGTAGTCGTAACATGCTAGTTTTGTTTTACAAGTTCAAGGAATTGGTCTTCTAAATTTGGCTTCGATTTGTTGATGTGACTCACCGAAATGCCTTTGTCGTGAAGGAATTTATTCAATTTCGATGCGCTTACTTCATCGTTGAGTAAGGCAATGAGTTTTCCTTCATCTTCTTTAATTTCGGCAATGCCTTTGTAACCCGTTAGTGCTTGTTTTAGCGAAGTATGATTATCGCTTTTCAATTCGATAAAACCAAAGCCCGAAGTCAGCTCATCTACCCTACCGCTATACAGCATTTTGCCTTGACGCATCACCAACACATGCGAGCACACTTTCTCCACTTCATCCAATAGATGGCTGGCTAAAATTACCGTAGTGCCATTGCTGGCAATATGTCTGATGATTTTTCTAATCTCAATAATTCCTTCTGGGTCTAAGCCGTTGGTGGGTTCGTCTAAAATGATTACTTCTGGATTTGCCAACAATGCCGAAGCAATGGCTAAGCGTTGTTTCATCCCTAATGAATATGTCTTGAATTTGCTGAATTTGCGTTCGTGCAAACCAACCAATTTCAACACTTCATCAATTCTATCTTTAGACGTTTGTTTTATTTCGCAAATCAACGATAGGTTTTGAACGGCACTCATGTAAGGATAAAAATTGGGACGTTCTATAATAGCACCAATCTTTTTGAGTTGCTGGTGCGAGTTGCCCTCACCAAACCAACTCCAACTGCCGCCTGTAGGATTTACCACTTGCAGCAACATACCCAAGGTGGTAAATTTTCCGCTACCATTAGGGCCTAAAATACCAAACACATCGCCTTTGTTTACGGTAAATGATAAATTGTTTACCGCAGTTAAATTGCCAAAGCGCTTGGTTATGGACGATACTTCTAAAACTGTTGACATAAACTATATTTTGTTAAGCTAATGTATAAATTAATGCCCCACCAAAAAAGCAAAAAGGATAAACGGAAAGATAAATAGATGTTTGGAACAAATAGGTTTGTTATATTTGTAATTATGAAATCTACAACCATAATTTTAATTTTTCTAACTTTCATATCCTGTAAACAAGATAAATTCCATTTTACTGAAAATTACGTTAGAGAAGCTGTTATTCCTGAGGAAGTTGATAAACATGGTATTCACAATCCTTTTGATTTAATATCAAAAAAATCAAATAGTACTGTTTATATTGAATTTTCAATGATTAATAGCTGCTGTTGTGAATGGAAGGGTGAATATGAAATCAAAAACAAAAAATTATTTTTAACAAGCAAAAATATTGCAGAGAGTGTTTGTGAATCATATTGTGTCTACAATTTAAAATATAATTTAAAAACAAATAACATACTTGATTCAGTATATTTTGATAATCAATTTTTACAAAAATTATGAGCACCATCCTTTTTGAACAGATAGGCAACGTAGCAAAATTAACGCTCAACCGCCCAGAAAAATTTAACAGCTTTAACCGTGAAATGGCGTTAGAACTGCAACAGCAGTTAGACAAATGCGCCACTAACGATAGCATTAGAGCCATTTTACTTACCGCACAAGGCAAAGCATTTTGCGCAGGACAAGATTTGGGCGAAGCAGTTGAAGACAATGGCTTAACCATTACCCGCATTGTAGAAGAACATTACAACCCCATTATTTTAAAATTAAGACAGATTGAAAAACCAATCATCGCTGCTGTAAATGGCGTGGCTGCTGGTGCTGGTGCAAGTATTGCTTTAGCGTGTGATATTTGTGTGGCTACTTCATCGGCTTCGTTTGTGCAAGCGTTTAGCAAAATTGGTTTGATACCCGATAGCGCTGGAACATACTTTTTACCGCGCTTAGTGGGCATTCACAGAGCGGCTGCACTAATGATGACTGGCGAAAAAGTTATGGCAAAAGATGCCGTTGACATGAACATGATTTACAAAGTTTTTTCTGATGATACGTTTGAAGAAGAAAGCATGAAACTCGCTGCCATGCTTAGCGAAATGCCTACCTTCGGTTTAGGTATGACTAAGAAATTATTGAACGAATCTTACAACAACACATTAGAGCAACAACTTACCCGCGAAGGCATTATCCAAACCGATTGCGCCAACAGCAAAGATTTTAAAGAAGGCGTTAGTGCTTTTCTTGACAAAAGAAAACCAAATTTTATAGGAAAATAAATGCCCACCCAAACCCTCCCGAAGGGAGGGCTTTAAATAAATTAAAGCACAAATGAGTACATCAACACAAACTAATAAATCTCTCTCCCTTTCGGGGAGAGCTGGAGAGGGGCTTATAGGCATCATCGGTAGCGGAAGCATGGGCAGTGGCATTGCACAAGTAGCAGCTACATTTGGACATGACGTAATTTTGTTCGATACCAACCAAGAAGCACTCAAAAAAGCAGAAGCATCTTACCATAAAGTTTTTGATAAACTGGTTGAAAAAGGCAAATACACAGCAGAACAGAAGTCAGAAATTTTAGGAAGAATACGCTATTCTAATTCCATGAATGACTTTACGAATTGTGGTTTGATTATAGAAGCCATTGTAGAAAAATTAGACATAAAAAAATCCGTGTTTTCGCAGTTAGAAAGTATCGTAAAAGACGATTGTATCTTGGCGTCCAACACATCTTCATTGTCTATTGCATCTATTGCTTCGGCTTGTAAAAAAGCAGATAGAGTGATTGGTATTCACTTCTTCAACCCTGCGCCATTAATGCCTTTGGTGGAGATTATTCCTGC
>CAYVVI010000043.1:0-7064 GCA_964455265.1 uncultured Flavobacteriales bacterium
TTTGGTTTAAAATCGTACGATTTAGCGATTGAAAGCTTTTTGATTTAGCTCAGAAAATTTGCGTTTTCCTTTCACAAAGTAATCCCAAATTAAAAGTCGGTTGTATTTTCCAACCAAGTTGTTGGGCTGCAAATATTGTTGGTTGTGCTTGCGTTTTTTCAGAAATTTTGGCAAGCGTTTGTAAAACCCAAAATGCGCATGAATTACGCTAAAGAACAACGCTAACTTTCCTTTTAGAAGTAGCCGCATTGCTGCTAATCCATCCAATTGCATTCTAAAAATGAGTTTAAAAAACAACCATTTGCCAAAATCATTTTTTACCAAAAGCAATAAATTATTTCTGAAGTTTAGGTAGCTTTTAAACGGGCTATCGTACTGCAAACTTCCACCACCCAAATGGTAAACCGTTGACTGTGGTTCAACAAAAATTTTATAACCACGCTGTTGTAATCTCCAGCAAAAGTCAATCTCTTCCATGTGTGCGTAAATGTCTTCATCAAAGCCATTGAGTTGGTGAAACAGATTCGCTTTTACAGCAAAACACGCACCCGATGCCCAAAAGATTTCTTCTTTAGTTTCGTATTGTAAGCTGTCTTTTTCAGATGTTTCAAACAAACGACCTCTACAAAACGTGTAGCCCATACAGTCGATGTAGCCGCCAGAGGCACCCGCATATTCAAAGCTATCTTTTTGAGAATGACTTAAAATTTTGGGTTGGCAAACGGCTGCTTCTTTGCTTTCGCTGAGTACATCCAGCAATGGTTTTTCCCAGTTGGGCGTTACTTCAATGTCTGAGTTGATGAGTAAATACACATCGTAGTGCCCTTCAATTTGTTTTAGGGCTTCGTTATATCCTTTAGCAAAGCCAAAGTTTTTGGTGTTGTGTAGCAATTTTACTTGCGGAAAATTGGCCTTTAAAAAAGCTACAGAAGTATCTGTGGAGCAATTATCAGCAACAATAATATCGCTTAGTTGGGTGTGCTCAACAACCGAAGGCAGGTATTGCTCTAAATGATGTTTTCCGTTCCAATTAAGAATGACTACAGCACATTTCATGCGCCAAAGTTAGCGAGGATTTCTAAACAAATCGTCTTGCGGGCTACCAAACGTTTCGTTAGCTGGGCGCGTATCATCCACAGAATCGAAAGGTGTGTTGCGTTTTCTTAAATCAATTTGCCAACGGTAGTTGTTGCGTTCTCCGTACATATCCGAGTGCAAAAGTTGAAAGTCGTTGGTGATTAAATCTGGGTCGTAGAAAATGAATTTTTTGTTGCTGTATTTATCAATTCTGTAATAATGCCAAATTTCATAAGGGTAGGAGTTAGACTCATTAAGCTTTTCCATTATAGAATTTGGTGGTCCATATTGTAAGTAAACTCTACCTCTGTCTGTTTCGTAGCCACGTTTAACTTTAGTGGCGTAAGTTTTTTCAACTTTTTCTACCTCTTTGTTATAGGTTAGCCATTTATCTTCTGGTCTGGCTTCATCACGTTGTTTCCAAAACGAATAAAAAAAGCGTTTTTTCATGTCAAAGTTTAAAGAATCAACACGTTTTATGACATTGTTTTCTAAAGTAGATGCAATGGGCGTAAGCGATTTGATATATTCTTTTAAATCTGTATCCGAATAATTATCTACAAAGGTATTAGTAACGTTATCTGCCAAGAAGTTGTTGATGTCGAAATTGGTAGGATTTTCTCTAGTGAAAAACGTCTTTTTCTCTGCCACAACAACACCGTCTTTATTTTTTAATTGCATTACTAAGTTGTACTTTCCAGAGGGAAGTTCTTGCACGTTGAACACATTTAAAACAGGAACAATGCGCTCGTTTTTAGTTTTTGAAACTTTGGCGTATTTGGTAAGTTGTCTTGACGTTTCAAAATCTTCGATAAATTGTGTTAAGATGTATACATCGTTAGAAGATTCACCCAAATAGAGTTCCGTGTAGTAAGCTAATTTCACAATTTCCGAAGGGAGATGGTTCATTACAAAAGGAACAATATCGTAACCACTTTTAGTAAATTCAGAAGGTTGCTCAGTTTTTACATAAGATTCAATAAACTCTGCATCTGAAAATTGGATTCCTACAGAAAAATCTTGAATGGTAACCATTTCCTGATATTTGAATGCCGTTGCCTTATCATCGTTCAAATCCAACAACTCTAATTCAAAAACATATTCGCCTGGTGTAAGCACAAATCTCTGTTGGTCAACAAAATCATCTGCAATGCTATCTTGCCCTATTTCTGGGCTGTTTAGAACATATTTTTTGAAATCAACAATAACATTTCCTTGCTTGTAGATTTGAGTTATTTCAATTCTCCCTTGAGGTTTTTGGTTAGCATTTGGCTTATAAACTATGCTGTGAGGGGCGATAGACAAATAATTCTCCACCAATGTTCCTTTGCCTTCTAGTTTAAATTGTTTTGAATTATAAAACGTAGAAATATCCTTAGCAAAGACGCTAAAAGAAAGGATACAAAGACTAATAGATATAAAGAGTGTGCGCATTTAAATGTTGTTTTCTAATTGATTTAACGTTAAATTTAATAAAAATATGACTTAGTGGCAAATTATATTTTGCTTAAAATTATATATCAAAAAAGTTGCCAAACAGAAAAGTTTTATATTTTTGCACCCGATTCAATGGAGAGATGGCAGAGTGGTCGATTGCGGTGGTCTTGAAAACCATTGTACTGCGAGGTACCGGGGGTTCGAATCCCTCTCTCTCCGCCACTAACAAAAAAGGGCTTTCAATTTGAAAGCCCTTTTTTCGTTTATTTAAAATATCTAAAATCTTGTCCGCTCTTAATTTTCTTTAAAGAGTGGTAAATTAGTTGAATCACATGCTCCACATCTTCTTGATGAACCATCTCTACTGTAGTGTGCATATAACGCAACGGAAGTGAAATTAAAGCCGAGGCAGAACCATCGTTTGAGTAGGCAAAAGCATCGGTATCAGTACCCGTAGAACGTGATGCTACCAAGCGTTGGAAAGGAATTTTATTTTTGTTAGCTACTTCAAAAATCAACTTAAGCAAGTTGTTTTGTACCGCTGGTCCGTAGGAAAGAACAGGGCCTTTTCCATAAACCAATTCACCTTCTTGAAATTTGTCAATTAAAGGGGTGGTGGTATCGTGACACACATCGGTAATGATTGCCACATCTGGTTTTATTCTTCTAGAAATCATCTCAGCACCACGCAAACCAATTTCTTCTTGAACGGAGTTTACAATATATAAAGCGAAGGGTAATTTATCTTTGTTTTCATGAAGCATACGTGCTACTTCGGCAATCATAAAGCCACCCATACGGTTGTCCAAAGCTCTACCAACAAATTTATTTTTGTTTAAAATCATAAATTCGTCTTGGTAGGTAATAACACACCCTACATGAACACCTAATTTTTCAACTTCTTCTTTGGTGGTGCAACCGCAATCGATAAAAATATTCGTTGTTTTTGGATTTTCTTCTTTAGTATGTCGTGTATGAATAGCAGGCCACCCGAACACACCTTTAACAATGCCCTTGTCAGTATGGATGTTTACACGCATTGATGGTGCAATTTGATGGTCGCTACCGCCATTGCGTTTTACATAAATGATTCCGTCCTTAGTAATGTAATGCACATACCATGAAATTTCATCGGCATGCGCTTCAATAACAACTTTGTATTTAGCAGAAGGATTTATTATCCCCACAGTAGTACCATAGGTATCAACCATGTAATCATCAATATATGGCTTAATATAATCCAACCACATTTTTTGTCCTTCCCACTCAAACCCTGTAGGAGAGGCATTGTTGATATATCTTTCAAGAAATGATAGAGAATTTTTAGTGATAATTTTTTTATTTGGCATAATTTTACGTGCTTTAATGATTGATTAATTTTTCAAAGGACTAAAATATGAAATTATTCTTACCAATGTTAGGTTTGCTTTTTTCGCTAACAGCATTTTCGCAAACCGAAAACGAGCAAGGCACGTTACAAAGTCAGGTTTTAACCGACTCAATCGCTGAATCTCAGAAGCTTTACAATGATGGCGTTTCTGCCATGGAGCAAAACAATTTTCAAGGAGCTATTGAAAGTTTTACGCAATCGCTAAGTTTTAACCCAAACTTAGAAAAAAATTATTTTAACAGAGGGATTGCTTACAAAGAGTTAAAAATTTATACCAAAGCCATTGAAGATTTTGATATCTATATTTCAAAGTCTGAAACGAAAGATGCGGCTTACTTCGAAATGTATAAAATTAAATTAGAACAAAACGAAGAAGCAGAAGCCAATAAGTTTTTAGACATGGCTATATTGTATAACTCTTCAGAACCTAAATATCCTTATGAAAGAGGCGTGAAACGTTTTCAAGGCGGAGATTATGATGCTGCTATTTCTGATTTTTCGTTGGCAATAAGCGCTGATAAAAATTACGCCTATGCTTATAATGATAGAGCAAGTGCAAAAATGCAAAAAGGCGATACACAAGGCGCTATTGAGGACTACAGAATGGCAGTATTAGCCAACAAATCATTGCCATTTGTTTACAACAACTTAGGTACTGCCTTACGCAAAGCCGAAAAATATCAAGAAGCTATTGATAGTTACACCAAAGCACTTTTACTTGACGACAAATATTTTATCGCCATGAACAATCGTGGGTTGGCTAAGTTTGAAAACAAACAATACGATGAAGCTATTAAAGATTTTACGGATGCTGTTAAACTAAATTCTAAATATGCATTTGCCTATAACAACAGAGCATCCGCTTACATTAAACTAAAGAAATATAAAGAAGCCGAAGCCGATTGCAGTAAAGCAATAGAGCTAGACGACAACTATGGTTTTGCTTATTTCAACAGAGGTATAGCTAGAGAAATGCTTCGCCAAGTAGAGCAGGCATGTGCAGATTGGCGCAAAGCTGCTGAGTTAGGTGTAAAATCGGCAGAGGTATATTATAATTCAACATGTAATTAATAATTGATATGAAACAATTAAACATACTTTTAATAGCTCTATTTTTAACTGCTGCTGTAAGCGCACAAAACGTAGAGTTTACAAAACAAAATTTTGAGGATAAAAAAGTTTTAAAAGAGGCACTCAATTTTATTGAAATGGGCGACTATTATTTAGCACAAGAATGGCCAAATTATATATTGGCTCGCCAAAGCTACCAGCGCGCATATGATGTTAACCCGAATAATGCGGAGTTAAATTTCAAAATGGGGTTGTGTGTTCTTCATGATTTTGATAAAACAGCATGTTTAGAATATTTTACTAAGGCCCACAAACTAAACCCTAATGTAAAGCCAGACATTAGATTCTATTTAGGAATTGGTCATCAGCTAAACTATAGTTTTGACGATGCCATTTATAACTACAAAGAATACCGAAACAAGCTTGTGCCAAGTGAAAATACCCAAAGGTATGATGAAACATCTAAGCGAATTTCAGAATGTGAATCAGCAAAAAAATTGATTGAAAATCCAGTAAGAGTTTGGATTGACAACTTAGGTTCTGATATCAATTCAAAATATGCAGAATACAGTGCATTTGTTAGTGCAGATGAATCTAAAATTATCTTTACAACAAGACGTTCTGGCTCATTAGGAGGTAAGTTAGACGTAGAAGATAATCGCTACTTTGAAGATATTTATATTTCTGAAAAGAAAAATGGAAAATGGGAACCCGCTTACAATGCAGGAGAAAATATCAATACAGAAAGCCATGATGCTACCGCAGGAATGAGCCATGACGGAACAGAAATGCTTATCTATTATGGTTTTAAAGGAATGGGAGATATTTACATTGCTAAGTATAAAGATGGTGTTTGGGGTAAACCAAAATCTGCAGGAAAATATGTAAATGGAAAATCGTCTCACGAATCGGCAGCATGTTTCTCGCCTGATGGAACATATCTGTATTTCGTTTCGGATAGAGAAGGTGGTTTTGGCGGTAGAGATATTTGGAGAAGCCCTTACGATGTTAGAAAAGAAGAGTGGGGAGAGCCAGAAAATTTAGGACCTATTGTAAATACAAGACATGATGAAGCTGGTGTATATCTTCAAGCAGATGGCAAAACACTTTACTTTGCGTCTAAAGGCCACGAAACAATGGGTGGTTATGACTTGTTTGTATCAACATTAGAAAATGGCAAATGGACTACCCCTAAAAATTTAGGACACCCAGTAAATACGCCTGATGATGATGTGTTTTTTGTGGTATCTGCCAGTGGAAAACATGGGTACTATGCTTCTTTCAGACCCGATGGTGAAGGCGAAAAAGATTTGTACATGATTACTTTTTTAGGTCCAGAAAAGCAACCGTTTTTATCGTCAGAAGATAATCTGTTGGCAAGCATTGTAAATCCTATTACAGAGAAAAAAGTGGAGCCAAAAGTACAAGTACAAACTGCCAACCTTACATTATTAAAAGGTATTGTGAGAGATGAAAAATCTCAGCAACCATTGCCTGCTGTTTTAGAATTGGTAAACAACACTACTGGTGAAGTTATCTTAAATCAGGTGCTTGATAATTCTGGAAAATACATGGTAACACTGCCTTCTGGAGGTAATTACGGTATTGCGGTAAAAGCAGATAAATATCTTTTCCACTCAGAAAACTTTGACATTCCTACCGAAACCGGCTACAGAATGTACGAGAAAAACTTAGATTTGAAAAAAGTAGAAATCGGCAAAGCCATTGTGCTTAGAAACATTTTTTACGACTTAGACAAAGCCACGCTTCGTCCAGAATCTAAAGCAGAGTTAGAAAGATTAAATAAACTGATGATTGAAAATCCTACGCTTAAAATTGAACTTTCAGGTCATACAGATAGCCGTGGTTCTGATGCATACAACCAAAAACTATCAGAAAACCGTGCTAAGGCAGTTGTTGACTATTTGGTTAACTTAGGTATTTCTAAAGATAGAATGGTGTATGTGGGTTATGGTGAGCAAAAGCCAATTAAAACAGACGAAGAAATCAATAAAATTAAATTGGAATCAGAACGCGAGGCAGCGCACCAAGAGAACAGACGTACTGAATTTAAAATCCTAAGCTTGTA
>CAYVVI010000043.1:7164-12680 GCA_964455265.1 uncultured Flavobacteriales bacterium
ATTTTAATTATTGGTGCCGGAAGGTCATCATCCTCATTAATAAAATATTTATTAGAACGTGCAGAAAAAGAGCAATGGTATATCGTAGTTGCCGATTTAGATTTGCCCTTAGCGCAATCAAAAATTAAAGGTTTCGCCAACGCAGAAGCCATACAGTTTGATGCTACAAACAATGCTTTGGTAAGTTCTTTAATTACCAATTCCGATTTAATAATTTCAATGCTTCCTGCTTCTATGCACGTAAGCATTGCTGAGGAATGTGTCAATCAAAAAAAGCATTTAATAACCCCATCTTACATTAGCCCTCAAATGGCGGCATTGCACGATAAAGCAGTAGCCAATGGGGTGTTAATTATGAATGAACTTGGCGTTGACCCTGGTATAGACCACATGTCGGCCAAAAAAATTCTTGACCACATAGCAGACCTGGGCGCAGAAATAACCTGCTTCGAATCGTTTACAGGAGGTTTAGTTTCTCCTCAAAGCGATGACAACATTTGGAACTACAAATTTACGTGGAACCCAAGAAACGTAGTGTTAGCAGGGCAGGGAGGTGCAGCTAAATTTATTCAAGAAGGAAAATACAAGTACATACCCTACCATAAATTATTCAGACGTACCGAGATTATTGACATTGAGGGTTACGGAAAATTTGAGGGTTATGCCAATAGAGATTCCTTACGCTACCGCGATGTGTATGGCTTACAAAAAATACCAACCATTTATAGAGGCACCTTGCGTAGAGTAGGTTTTTGCCGCTTTTGGGATGTGCTTGTGCAATTAGGAATGACGGACGATAGCTACGTGATGGAGAACTCAGAAAACATGACGTTTAGAGATTTTACCAACTCATTTTTAGCATTTGATGAGTACAACACCGTAGAGCTAAAACTGCGCTACTACATGAGGATAGACCAAGACGATACCATCTTTGAAAAGTTTGAAAAACTGGGTTTATTCTCTAACGAAAAAGTGGGTTTAAAAAATGCTACGCCCGCAAAAATTCTGCAACTTATTTTAGAAAATAAATGGTCGTTAGCAGCTACAGACAAAGACATGATTGTGATGTGGCACAAGTTTGGGTTTAAACTAAACGGAGAAAACAAAGAGATAAACTCATCAATGGTTTATATAGGGAAAGACCAAATTTACACCGCTATGAGCGATACCGTTGGCTTGCCCGTAGCCATTTGTGCCAAGATGGTTTTGCAAGGAAAAATAGCGCTTACAGGTGTTCATCTTCCCATCCAAAAAGAAATTTACAACCCCATTTTAGATGAGCTAGAAACCTTTGGCGTTGTATTTACCGAAAAAGAAGTTGCCCCTGTATTATACCACAACAGAGAGCACGTTTAGATCTTAGTTTACTAGTTGAATCCCATTTTTTTATCTCCCTCGGTCACTGAGCTTGTAGAAGTGCAAGAGGAATTAAACACCGAAAAACATCGCTCACGCTGTGCGTGAGAACATGCACGTGGTGCGTGGGGGAATTCCCCTCTTGAGAGGGGTTAGGGGTGTGTTAATTAACGGTTTGCATATGGCTTGTGGCGGTTTCGAAGCACTTCACTGTCAACCAAGCAGAAACTTTGATAGAAGCACAAAGGTTGATTTAACCACAGAACCGCCACTTTTGGGTAGGTGCTGTTATAGGGCGTTTTTCTATTCTCCGTCATTTTGGTATTACAGTCATTGCGGTTGAAAAGTCAAGTTTTTTATACTTGCTTTTTAATAAATTATCAAATTCAGTTTTGTCATTAGAAAATGAAACAAGTCCCTTGTCAAAATGCCACGTTCCTAAATAATTCAATGAATTTTCAGATATAGAAAAGGTAAATTGCTCTAAATTGTCTATGTTGATTTGACCAGAACTAATTTTTTTTTCAAAGTTATCAGTTGCGTCTATGTTTTTAAAAATAGGTTCTGTAAACATTTTACCGCCATACCATTTGCTTTGCGTCCACCAGTAATTAAGAATGGCATAATTCCCAGGTTTAATATAATATACGAATGTATTCTCTTTAGATGACTTAAATGTTGGTTTAACTCTAAATGTTAGCACTTCTTTGGTGTCAAGGTTTATGAGTCGTATGTCTTGTGGAAATCCCCCACTACTAAAACCAAGTCGCTGTATAAAATTACCGTAGATAATTCCCTTTCCATTATTAATTGTGTCTCCACTTGATACTTCGTCAAGTGTAGTGAAGTTTTGTCCTTTTGCGAACATTGTTAGAAAAATTAGAATGATTGTTACTGAATGTTTCATTGTTTATTGTCGTCTTTTAAAATGCCCTACAACGTTTTGCCGCTTTGCGAAGGCGGGGATTTTTAGCACTAAACTTCATTAGAAGCACAAAACTTGAATTTAGCACTTCACTGTCATAGAAGCACGAAACCCCCGCTTTTGCAAAACGGCTGTTATATGGCGTTTTTTTTAACTTTCGGATGAGTCATCGTCATTGTCAAACAAAGGTCTGTTGATTAAAAATTCTTGTCTAAAATTATCAAGATATTCTCTATAGTTTTCTCTATGATAACGAATTATCATTAAACCACTTCGCATATCCCCTAAAGCGTCAAAAATTATATTTCTTGTGTCACTTGGTAAATTAATAAATGCCTCAAATTCTTGTGCAATTTCATTTATATAATCTATTCCAAATCGAACCTCATAAAACGTTTCATCATTTTTAACTAATAGTGTACGAAACCTCATATGCCTGTTTAGATTGGGTACAATACTTTCCAAATCTATAATGTTTGTAACACCAACTATTTCATTAAAAAACACATCCCAAGTCAATTGGTCATTTAGCAATCTACTGTAGTCAGAAAGTCGAAGATTACGTAAAAAGTCAACAAGTCTTCTGAATCGAACAACTCCTCTTGCGACTTCTCGTTCATTACTGCTTCCAATACTTGTCAAGATTGCAGTCTTTAAATCTTCAAATTGATTTGACAAGGTGTCAATTCGCTTAAACTCAAGTTGCTTATTGCGACTTTCATTTAGCAACTTCTGAAAAAGTCCTGCCCATTGCTTTTTTAAGGTTTCTTCAATGTCCTCAAATTTTGCAAAAGTGTTTATACTATTACCTTTTGTACGATGTCTTAAAAAATTTACAAATTCAAAAATGAATTCTGCTGTTTCAGGTTTTTCTATTGATGGAAACTCAATGTCCTTCAAAATTGGTTTTGATTTGTTTTTTTCATAAAGTTCGTGGTCATTCCACAAACGACTGTCTATAAATGTAAAAATGGGAATTTCAATTTCTACCGCTTTTAATACTTCTAATTGTGTTACAGAAATATTCTCTTTCTTTTTTAAATGTTCAACGCTTTTAGATTTCTCAATAATTGCGTCAAAATCAACCTTTGAAATAGCCTCGGGAATTGCTTTACCACCGAAACGAGAACCAACAAGTAAAACAATTATGTCGCAAGTTGCAATTTCTTCAATACAAGACGTGTGAGTATGAATTCGTGGGTCGTACAAAACATCGTTATAATCACTCATTATAGGTTCGTAACCCATAGAGTTCAAAAAATTCCTCAATTGTCCTCGAATTGGTCCTAAGTCGAAACAAGTTGATGATACAAATACTCTTAAAGATGCCATATTATTTTATCGTTGTCTGTTTGTTAAAATGCCATATAACTTGTATATAGGCCTGACAAAATCATCCTTATACACCCAAAATTGGGTGTATAGGTCTGACAAATGCCATCCTTTTTAATTTTCATCAATGGTATAAATTTCATTTACTTTTATCAAATATACAAATTACTAGAAACAAAAAACCCCTCTGTTGTGAGGGGTTTTTAAATTATTGTGCGTTTGCGTTAAGTATCTCTTCAGAGTGGTATTCTCCTTTTTTGAGTTTTTCTTGTACCTTTTTAAAGGTGTCAATGGTGTACTGAACATCTTCTAAAGTATGTACCGCTGTAGGTATTAATCTTAAAAGAATTACACCTTTAGGCACTACCGGATACACTACTATAGAGCAGAATATACCATGGTTTTCGCGAAGGTCAAACGTAATGTTGGTGGCTTCGCCCAATGTACCTTTAAGCATTACAGGCGTTACCGCAGAGTTGGTTTTACCTATATCAAAACCAGCTTCTTTTAAGCCCGATTGTAATGCGCGTACTATGGTCCAAAGTTTTTCTCTGTGTTTTGGTTGTTGCAACAATTCCATGCGTTTTATAGCACCAAGTACTATAGGCATTGGTAGCGATTTGGCAAATATTTGTGAACGCATGTTGTATTTTAAATAATCAATAACGTCTTCTGTGCAGCATACAAAACCGCCAACACTCGCCATAGATTTGGCAAACGTACCAACATAAATATCTACTTCATCGTGCACGCCTTGCTCGTCTGCAGCACCACGTCCGTTAGGGCCAATGGCACCAAATCCGTGGGCATCATCTACCAATAATCTAAAGTTGTATTTCTTTTTTAGGGCTACAATTTCTTTGATTTTACCCATGTCGCCACTCATTCCAAACACACCTTCGGTAATTACTAATATACCACCGCCTGTTTGCTCGGTAATTTTTTGGGCTTTTATCAAGCGGTCTTCTAAAGCTTCAATATCGTTATGGTTAAACACAAAGCGCTTACCCACGTGCATACGCAAACCGTCCATCAAACAAGCATGCGCTTCTTCGTCATATACAGCCACATCGTTTCTAGATAAAAGAGAATCTACCGTTGACATGATACCTTGGTAGCCGTAGTTGTATAGGTAGCAATCTTCTTTGCGCATAAACTTGGCAATTTCTTGCTCTAATTGTTCGTGGTATTTGGTGTGCCCGCTCATCATACGTGCACCCATTGGGTAGCCCATTCCCCATTCTGCAGCTGCTTTGGCATCTGCCTCACGAATGTCTGGGTGGTTGGCGAGTCCTATATAGTTGTTAATACTCCATGTTAAAACTTCTTTTCCTCTAAAAATCATTTTGTTAGAGATAGGACCTTCTAACTTAGGGAACATAAAATACCCTTGAGACTCTTTGGAATGTTTTCCTAGTGGGCCTCTGTTGTTTTTAATTCTTTCAAAAATATCCACGTTTCTTGATTTTTTTTGACTGTTTTTAATATTTACAGTGCTAATTTATAACACAAAAGTATAGCAATATAATTATACACCAAAAGATAGAAGGCAATTTTATTAACCGACTTACGTTTGTTTAGCGTTAATATTAAATTATCTTTGCAGGGTTTTTAAAAATGCCATCAACAGTTAAACATATAGGAGTAGGATTATTGCTCATAGTTTTAGCGTTTTCATGTTCTGATTACAATAAAATTTTAAAGGGCAACGACTACGAATTAAAGTACAAAACAGCCATTGAATTGTATCAAAAAGGACAATGTATGAAGGCGCTGCCTTTGTTTGATGAGTTGGTGTCTATGTATCGTTTTACGGCTAGGGGCGAAGAGGTTTTTTACTACTACGCACAAACTAGCTTTTGCAACAATGATTTTGAAGTAGCTGAATACTATTTTAAAAGCT
>CAYVVI010000044.1:0-12669 GCA_964455265.1 uncultured Flavobacteriales bacterium
ACGTAATGAACGATAACATTCAATTTCATCCTTCAAAATTTAAAAACACTTACCGTCACTGGATGGAGAACATCAAAGACTGGTGTATTTCTCGTCAGCTGTGGTGGGGACATCAAATACCTGCATATTTTTATGGCACAGGATTTAATGATTTTGTGGTAGCAAAAACAGCTGAAGAGGCCTTGCCATTAGCTAAAGAAAAATCAGGCAATTCAAATCTCTCATTAACCGATTTACGCCAAGATGACGATGTATTAGACACATGGTTTTCATCGTGGTTGTGGCCTATTTCAGTATTTGACGGATTTAAAGAAGGTGCCGATAAAACAGATGTTAACTATTATTACCCAACCAACGATTTAGTTACTGCTCCAGAAATTATGTTCTTTTGGGTAGCACGCATGATTATTGCGGGCTACGAGTATAAGCAAGAATTGCCATTTAGAAATGTGTATTACACAGGCATTGTTCGTGATAAATTGGGCAGAAAAATGTCTAAATCGTTAGGTAACTCACCCGACCCTATTGAACTAATGAAAAAATACGGTGCTGATGGCGTTAGAGTAGGGATGTTGTTAAGTTCACCAGCAGGAAACGACTTGTTATTTGATAGCGCATTGTGTGAGCAAGGTAGAAATTTTTCTAACAAACTTTGGAATGCTTTCCGTTTGGTAAAATCATGGGAAGTAGCCGATATAGAACAACCAGCATCTAGTAAAATCGCTGTGAGTTGGTTTAATGAACGTTTTGATTTAGCGCTTAATTCTATCAACGAATCATACGATAAGTTTAGAATGAGTGAGGCATTAATGCAAACCTATAAATTGGTGTGGGACGATTTCTGCTCGTGGTATTTAGAAATGATAAAACCAGCATATCAGCAACCTATTGATAAACTTACTTATGATAAAACCATTGAATTTTTTGAAAGTTTATTAAAAGTAGTACATCCATTTGCGCCATTTATTTCAGAAGAAATTTGGCATTTAATAGATACTCGTGATGCTAAAGCTACCATCATGTTGCAGCCATGGCCTAAAGCCAATTCTTTAGAAGATAATTATGGTAAAACGTTTACCTTGGCAGAGGAAGTTATCTCTAACATCCGCACCATTCGTAAAGACAACAACATTGCACAAAAAGTAAAAATTGATGCTTTTGTAAAAGGCAATGATGCCGATGTAAGCACCTTTAATGCGATTATTGAAAAAATTTGCAACACCTCAGAAATAAAAACCACTACAGAAAAAATAAACAATGCGTTTACGTTTATAGTGGGCTCAACAGAATATTTTATTCCGTTTAGCGAAGAAGTAGATGTAGAATCAGAAATTAAGAAAATTAAAGAAGAACTGGAATACACCAAGGGCTTTTTAAATTCTGTAGATAAAAAATTAAGTAACGAAAAATTTGTAAGTGGCGCACCTGCTCAAGTACTAGAAATGGAGCAAAAAAAGAAACAAGACGCACAATCTAAAATCAAGATTTTGGAAGAAAAATTAGCTTCGTTGGTTTAATTAATTTTGAAAAGCTACCCATTCGGTAGCTTTTCTTTTATATATTTGCCTCTCAGAATGACACCGATAACCCTTTTAAACGAGCATGAGTTTGAGATAACCATTAATCGTTTAGCTATTCAACTTATCGAAAATCATGACGACTTCTCGCAATCGGTTCTTATTGGATTGCAACCAAGAGGTGTTTATTTAGCCAACAGAGTTAAAAATGTATTAAAGCAACGCTACAACATTGATGTGCTGTGTGGTGGCTTAGATATTACGTTTTATCGAGACGATTTTAGACGTACCGACAAAACCATTGTGCCTAGCATTACCGACATCGACTTTGAAATTGAACACAAAAAAGTAGTGTTGATTGATGATGTGCTTTACACAGGTAGAACCGTTCGCGCGGGGCTTGATGCCATGTTGGCATTTGGACGTCCAAAACAAGTAGAATTACTATGTTTAATTGACAGACGCTTTAGCCGTCATCTTCCTATACAACCCGACTATGTAGGCAAACACGTAGATGCTATTTCATCCGAACGTGTAGCCGTATCGTGGAAAGAATTAGATGGGAGTGATGGAGTAACTTTAATTACGCCAAAAGAAAATGAATAGTAGAAACTTATCTGTAGATCATTTGTTGGGCATAAAAGACCTAACACCACAAGACATCGAAATCATTTTCGAAACCGCAGATCAGTTTAAAAAAGTACTCAATCGTTCTATCAAAAAAGTTCCTTCTTTACGAGACATCACTGTTGCCAATCTCTTTTTTGAAAACTCTACACGCACCCGCTTATCTTTTGAATTGGCAGAAAAACGCCTATCGGCAGATGTGATAAACTTTTCGGCATCTACTTCAAGTGTAAAAAAAGGCGAGACACTAGTGGATACGGTAAACAACATTTTATCTATGAAAGTAGATATGGTGGTGATGCGCCATGCTAGCCCGGGTGCGGCTCACTTTTTAGCCAAACACATCAACGCAAAAATTATCAATGCGGGTGATGGTACTCACGAACATCCTACACAAGCATTGCTTGATTCATACTCTATACGTGAAAAATTAGGTGGAGTAGAAGGGAAAAAAGTAGTAATTGTGGGCGATATCACGCACTCACGCGTGGCACTATCCAACATATTTGCTCTGCAAAAACAAGGTGCAGAAGTAATGGTGTGCGGACCAACAACGCTTATTCCGAAACACATAGACAAGTTAGGCGTTAGGGTAGAGCACAACCTTAGAAAAGCCCTTGAGTGGTGCGATGTGGCTAACATGTTACGCGTACAGTTAGAGCGTCAGGACATAAAATATTTCCCTTCAACCAGAGAATATTCCATGCTGTTTGGTTTAGACAAACAACTACTTGATTCACTCAATAAGGAAATTGTAATTATGCACCCAGGCCCTATCAACAGAGGGGTAGAAATTACTTCAGATGTAGCAGACTCAGAACACTCTATCATTTTAAATCAGGTAGAAAACGGAGTGGCTATCCGTATGGCGGTGCTGTATTTGTTGGCGACTAAGATTGAACGTTAGGTCGCTCTTTATTTCTAAAAGACAAAACAAAAATCCGTCATTAGAAAAATATTTTTACATTTGGGAAACAAACAACAGCCACCATGAACTTTGAAATTTCAAAAACAGACGGATATTCTCTCATTAAAGTTAATGTAGAAAAATTAGATTCTCAATTTGCCCCAGAATTAAAAACGCTTATTGTTCTGACAAATAAATCTGGCGAAACGAGAATTATTGTTGATTTAGCTGCTACGCGTTATTGCGATTCTTCTGGCTTAAGCGCATTGTTGGTAGGTAACCGTTTATGCAGAGATGCTGAAGGAATGTTTGTTATATGTTCGCTTCAAGAACCTGTAATGAAGTTGATAAGCATTTCTCAATTACACAATGTACTTCACATTACTCCATCGCTAAAAGAAGCAGAAGAACTCATCTCTTCAGATTCTGTTGAATAAATTTCATTTTGAAATTTGAAGTAACCATACTTGGTTCGGGTAGTGCCACGCCTACCTTAGAGCGCAATCCCACATCTCAGTATATCTACGTTAACGAACGCCATTTTTTAATTGATTGTGGCGAAGGAACGCAAATGCAGTTGCGTAGAAACAAAATTCGCTTTCAAAAAATTAGTCACATTTTTATAAGCCACTTGCATGGCGACCACTATTTGGGTTTGGTGGGTTTAATTTCATCTTTACATTTATTGGGCAGAACAAATGAATTGCATGTATTTGGCCCTGCGCCATTGAAAGAACTCGTTTTTTCCCATTTAAAAGCATCTAAAACATTTTTAAAATACCCACTTTTCATAAGAGAAGTTAACACTCAAGAACCACAAATTTTGCATGATGATAAAGTAGTTAAAATAACTTCTTTTCCTCTTAAACATCGCATTCCGTGTATGGGTTTTCGTATTGATGAAAAGCCCAAAGAACCCAATATTAAAAAGGAAGCTATAGATGAATATGGTTTAGGAGTAGAGCAAATAAAATTAATTAAAGAAGGTAAAAACATTACCCTTCCGAATGGCAAAATTTTGCTAAATGATTTGCTAACAGAACCACCTTCACCTCCACGTTCTTATGCATTTTGTTCCGATACTGCTTTTGCTCCAGAGATTGTTCCTTACCTTGAAAATGTAACCGCATTGTATCATGAAGCTACATTTTTAAGCAACATGGAACAACGTGCTAAAGACACTTACCATTCTACTGCATCACAAGCTGCTATAATAGCACAAAAAGCAAATGTGGGCGCATTATACATTGGTCACATTTCGGCTCGTTACAAAGATGCCGAGCCACTGTTGCTTGAAGCAAAAGCATTGTTTTCAAATACGATGCTTACTTCGGATAACATGCAATTTCAAATTGTTTAAAACCTTTTAATAAAATAGCCACTTTTATAACGGTGCTTACATGAATTGTTTTACCTTTGTTATTTAGAATCAGTCCAGATAATATTTTGCAAGACATAAAACTCATATTGGCCGATAGCAACGATTTAATTCGCATAGGATTGCGCTCTATACTTTCTGTTAGAGCAGAAATTTCTATTGTTGGAGAAGCTAAATCATCTGATGAGTTGATACAGCAAGTCAAAAATTTTAAGCCAGATATTGTGCTAATTGATTACACATCAAAAGATTTTGAGATAGATGTTATTCCACGCATACTTCAAGAAAATAAAGATGTAAAATTTGTAGCTATTACGCACGAGCAAACTGGAGCAACGATAATAAATGCGCTACGTTCTGGAGTGATGAGTCACGTAAAAAAGGATTGTTCATTAGGCGAAATTGTAGATTGTGTGAGAGATACAGCTAATGGTCAAAAATTCTTTTGTGGACAAATTTTAGAACGTATTCGTGAAGAAGACATTAATGTAGAAAATATAGAGTTTGACGAATTGACGTGTGCACCCATTTCTTTGTCTGAACGTGAACTAGAAATTATTACGCTTATTGCCGAGGGCGATACCAATATGCAAATTGCAGATAAATTGTGCTTAAGTGCGCATACGGTGAATACGCATCGTAAAAACATCATGAAAAAATTGGGCGTAAATAATACGGCAGGCATTGTGCTGTATGCTGTAAAAACACAGTTGGTTAGTCCGAATAAATTCTTATTTTCGTCTAACATTGAAGCTTAGACAACATGAAATATTTCCAAAAATCTTTCACCCAATTTTTTATTGATTTAGCACCGAACAACAACAAAGAATGGTTTGATGTCAACCGAAAACGCTACGAAACGGACGTTAAAAAACCATTTGAAATTTTTATTTCCGATTTGTTAGAACGTGCTAGAGAAGTTGATAATGCTATTACCATATCTCACAAAGAAGCCATTTTTAGAATAAATAAAGACGTTCGTTTTTCTAAAGATAAAGAGCCCTACAAATTAAATCGTTCGGCAATAATTTCTCCAGTTGGAACAAAAGATAAATCCATTCCTGGTTTGTATTTAGAAATTACTCCCGAAGAAGTGGGTATTTATAGTGGCTTATACATACCTGATAAACATCAGTTACAGCGCGTAAGGGGAGAAATTGCTTCTAATCTAAATTCGTTTGAAAAACTCATCAGCGATAAAGATTTTGTAGAAACAGTTGGCAACATTCAAGGAGAGAAAAATGTACGCTTACCAAAAGAATTCCAAGAAGTAGCGAAGCAACAACCACTTATCGCTAACAAGCAATTTTACTATTATACAACGTTACCCGTAGATATTATTTACTCAGAAGATTTTCTAGATATAGTAATGGCGCACTATACCATTGCCAAACCTATTTGCGATTTTTTTATGAAGCCGGTTAGAGGGTAAACTTATAAAATTATGTTACTTCCCCTCTTGAGAGGGGTTAGGGGTGTGTTCTAAAACAAAACGCTCCAAAACACGCATTACACTTTCTAAATTATTCATTACTTCGCTATCCGTAAATCGTAAAACGGTTTAGCCAACTTCTTCCAAAAGTTTTTGTTTCAAAAGGTCTTTTTTGTTGAATTTCTTCTAAATGGTGCGAATACCCATCTAGTTCAATAACCAAACTTAATTCCGCACAATAAAAATCTACAATATAGTCCAGAAGTGGTTTTTGTCTATGAAAGTCGAAGCCATTGAGCTGTTTTCCCTTTAGGGCTTTCCATAATTTTATTTCGCTTTGTGTACTGTTTTTTCTTAGCTGTTTAGCAAACTCTTTTAGTTTGGGGTTGTATGGAATAATCTTTCTTTTCAAAGCTTTTGGTAAAGTTATAAAATAAGGACACACCCCTTTATCCCCTCTCAAGAGGGGAGATTTGCTTACTTCTTTGAAAACTCTTCACCACAATCATCACATTTATAGACATATTCAATGTAAGGTGGATATGAAAAAAATAAAATTGATAAAATTAAACTAGCCAAGCCTTTCTTCTTTTTTAAAGATGAAAAGACTTGCACTTTATTAGAAGAACATTTCGAGCAAACAAGTTGATTATCTTCTTCATCAGAGTAAGGTGTATTGTGAAGTTCTAATAAGATTTCTTTAGCAATATCAAAGTCTGAACTTCTCACCATTACTTTTACACCTCCTAGAGCAGAACTTACTAAAGGATTCACGCCAATTGAATGCTCATCAAAAATATACGCATCAATTCCTTCTGATTCCAACTTATTTTTAATTATGTTGGCTTCTATGGGTGAGTGATAGGTGTTAAGAAGGACAAGGTTGTTCATTTAAAGTCTTGTTAAAATGTCAAAGATTGCATAAATAGCTACGAACAATAAACAAATAAATTGACCATAAAGAATGAATTTAAAAAGTATCTTGTAGAAATTATCAGTTTCATTTTTAATCAATTTCTTAAATTCAACAAAATCTAAAGGAGGAAAAATTATAGGAAATATTTTATTATCCCTACTTTCTGAAATTAAAACTCTCATTATAAAGTAGAGAAATGAAAATCCTATCAGAGATATTATAACTAGAATGTTCATCTAACTATTAAAAAATTAATCCTGCTTCAACTTCTTCACCATGGTTAAAATAGTTGCCACCGCAACGGTTTCGCCTGTTTCGTCATATACATCTACTAAAAATTTAACGATGCCTTTAGCAATGTCTTCTTCGTTGCGTTTTTCTTGGTCTATTTTTTCTTTTACAGTAAAACGCACACCAATGGTAGCACCAGGGTAAACGGGCTTGGTAAATCGTGCTTCATCAATTCCGTAGTTCAATAAAACAGGTCCTTTTTTTGGGTCTACAAACAGACCTGCAGCTTTAGAAAGTATAAAGTAACCGTGTGCTACACGTTTTTCAAAAATGGTGCCTTCTAAAGAAGTAGCGTCCATGTGTGCGTAAAAATTATCGCCACTTACGTTGGCAAAATTTACAATATCGGCATCGGTTACGGTGTGTTTGTGCGTAAATACTGTTTCACCAACTTGCAATTCTTCAAAGTGTTTGCGGAACACATGTGGATTGGCTTCTGGTTGGTCGGCACCTACCTGAAACTGTTGCGTAATTTCGGTAATGGTTTGCGGATGCCCTTGAATGGCTGTGCGTTGCATGTAGTGCATTACACCACGCATACCACCCATTTCTTCACCACCACCCGCACGCCCAGGTCCACCATGCGTAAGCATTGGCATAGGAGAACCATGTCCGGTACTTTCTTTAGCGCAACGCTCATTCAACACTAAAATACGTCCGTTCATGTGCGCAGCTTCTGTAACGAATTCACGTGCGAGTTTGTCATCGGCAGTAATAATAGACGTTACCAAAGAACCTTTGCCTAACTTAACTATTTCAACTGCTTCATCTAAATCTTTGTAAGGCATGATGGTGCTTACAGGACCAAAGCATTCTATGTTGTGTGCATCTAATTTTTTTAGTGGCGCATCGTTTAAGAAAATAATAGGAGAGAAGAACGCACCTTTTTTAGCGTCTGCACCAACTACGTTAATAGCATCTAAACTTCCGTAAACGATTTGTTGCGTTTTTTGTAATAATTCAACATTCTCTCTTACGCGTTCTACTTGCGTTTTAGATGCCAATGCACCCATGCGCACGCCTTCTACAGATGGATCGCCAATGGTAGTTTTTGCTAATTTTTCACTGAGTGCTTTTTGAACGTCTTCTACTAAATTTTCAGGCACTAAAATTCTGCGTACTGCGGTACATTTTTGACCTGTTTTTACCGTAATTTCTTTCAGTACTTCTTTAATGAAAATATCAAATTCAGGAGTTCCAGGAACGGCATCTTTACCCAATACCGAAGCGTTTAATGAATCGGCTTCCATATTAAAGTGTACAGAATTTACAAGAATTTGTGGTAAGCTTTTTAATTTTTTACCAGTGTGCGCAGAGCCCGTAAACGTTACCACATCTTGGTTGGTAACATGGTCTAAAATACCACGCCCTAAGCCAGAAATCAATTGCAATGAACCTTCGGGAAGTATTTTAGAATCGATGATGTCTTTCACCATCAACTCTGTAAGGTAGCACGTATATTCTGATGGTTTTACCACCGCAGGAACACCCGCCAATAAATTCACCGCAATTTTTTCTAACATTCCCCAAATAGGAAAATTAAAGGCATTGATGTGAATGGCAACGCCTTGTTTTGGCACCATTATGTGATGTCCGATAAACGTTCCGTTTTTAGACAACGCCACCGCAGAGCCATCTACATGGTAGGGCAAATCAGGAAATTGACGTCTTAAAGAAGCGTTGGCAAACAAGTTACCGATACCGCCTTCAATGTCAATCCAACTATCTATGCGTGTGGCGCCTGTGGCAGCACTTAGTTTGTAGTAGTTTTCTTTGCGTTCGAGTAAGAAAAGTGCTAGGTTTTTTAGCATGACACCTCTCTGACCAAACGTCATTTTGCGGAGTGCTTTACCACCTTTCTCACGACCATAAGCCATAATGCTTTCGTAGTCCAATCCACCGCTTGAGCAAACGCCTAGTTGTTCACCTGTAATGGCATTATAGAGTTGAGTTTCTTCTCCTTTGCCTGCCACCCATTTGCCTTGAACATAATTTTTTACTGTATTCATATATCAAAAATCTATTACCTAAAGTTGAGCACTAAAGGTAATAATAATTACAAATTACGAATTAAAAAATATGAATTACTATTGACCTTAAGACCTTACAGACTTTTGACTTTATAGACTTTAAATTAACTACTAAAGTTCCTTAATTTTTTTGATAAGAATTCGATTACGGTCATATAAGATGATGCCGTCTTTTTCAAGATGACTCAGTATGGTTGTAACAGATTGGCGTGTAGTAGCGGTAAGCTTAGCGATATCTTCGTGTTTTAATTTGAGCTTTATTTCAATTTCATCGCCTGTAATGAGCTTTCTACCGTGCTCTTCAGCCATGTCTTTTATGAAATTTTTAATGCGCTCTTCTGTATTTTTAAAATATAGAGATTCTAGTCTGTTTTGAATTTTTTTCAGACGCAAACCAATCAGTTTGGTTACTGAGAGATTAAACTTAGGATTGTTTCTTGTAGCGTCAATAAAATCGTTGGTGTTTATAACAAAAATATCACTTTCTTCAAGGGCTTCGGCCATTTCTTCTCGTAGCCCTTCGTTGGTAATACTTAGCTCACCAAATACTTCACCTTCTCCTAAAATAGCAAGAATAAGTTCTTTACCTTTATTAGATACGCGTGATATTTTTACTTTTCCTGTATGAATAATGTAGAGTTTGTTCGCATCATCTTCAGGAAAATAAATAATATCTTTTTTCTTGTACGTTTTTAAAACAGAATTATTGTAAAGCACTTCCTTTTCTCTGTTAGAAAGTGTTTCTGTGAGGGATAAGTCCTCAAAAAACCAAATTTTATTTTCTGTGTTTAAAATCTCCATAATTAACAATACGTACGTTGTAATCTTTAATTAAGATTTTCCGCTTAACTAATATGAAACAATTAGACGATAAAAAGGTTTAAATGAGTTGCAATAAAACCATACATAAATAAGCTCCAAAAGTACCAATAGCATATCCGAACACTGCTTGTAGCACTGCAACAGATGCTAAAGATGGATGAAATGCTGATGCCACTACAGGTGCTGAAGCAGCTCCGCCAACATTTGCCATACTTCCCACTGCTATAAAAAAGAAAGGTGCTTTGATTATTTTAGCAATAATGATAAGTACAATAATGTGTATGGTTATCCAAATAAATCCTATTATAAATAAATATTTTAGTGCTTCCCAATTGTTAATGATTTCCAAGAAATTCATTTCCATACCAATGGTAGCTACTAAAAAGTAAAGAAAAACGCTTCCAAATTTAGATGCGCCAATGCCTTCAAATCGTTTGGCTTTAGTAAAGGATAGAAACACTCCAAATATTGTTGCGAAGATTACCAACCAGAAAAACCCACTTCCTAATGTTGTAAGATATTTCCAAAAAGAATCTTTATCCTCTAAAAGTTTACCTACAACAAACGAATCTAATTTTGGAGCAATAATATCTGAAAAGAAATGGCTTAATCCAACCAAAGCAAAAACTATGGCAAACATTACCATTAAGCTACTAAGTGTAGCAATTCGTTTAGAGAATATTTGATAGTTTTCCATTTTAATTCTTAATTTTTCAATAGAAGAATTATCAGCTTTAAAGAATTTATTTATCGATTCCTTTTTCCCAACTCCATAAAGTAAAAGTGCCATGTATATATTGGCAACAAATACATCTACTATAGCCATTACCGAAAATAATTTTGTACTTGTACCAGCTATTTCTTTCATGGCAGTTTGGTTGGCTCCACCACCAATCCAACTACCAGCTACAGTGGCAAGTCCTCTCCAAGTTTCTCCTAATTCTGGATTGTTGAGTACAGTAGGAACAAATAAGGACACCAACCACAAAGCAATTGGACCGCCTATAATAATACCAAAAGTGGCGGCAAAAAACATAAGAAGCGCTTTAGAGCCAAGCCCAAAAACTCCTTTTAAATCTGTACTTAAACACAACAAGATTAAACTTGCAGGAAGAAAGTAACGAGATGCTACAAAGTATAAATTTGATTCGTGTGCAGAAATTATTCCTAGCGTATTAAAAATAGCTGGAATAAAATAACACATTAATAAGGCAGGAAAAATGTTGTAAAATTTTCTAAATGAGGGCAAACTTTCGGTGTAGAAAATCACACCTAAAATCATCATCAATATTCCAAGCACTACGGCATCATTAGTTATCATAGGCTGTGTGGCAGACAGCATTATGGAAAGCATTGTTAAATTTCTTTTTTTGGTTTTATACTACCCAAGTAAAGTTCAAATTTCTGATACTCGCACTCTAGTTTGGAGTTCAATAGTAGGTATTTTTTTGATGATTTCAAACCAAATTTTTTGAGGGCTTCTTTATTTGATGAGATTAACCAAGCATCGAAACCATTAAAATAGTGCTTTAATTGAGAACCTATTCTTGCATAAAACTCTTGTATGTTCTCTGTTTTAAGGCGAACGTCATAAGGTGGGTTAGTTATTATTACACCTTGTTCAAAAGTTTTTTCTAGATCGAAGAAATTTTTTGTACGAATTTTAATTCCGTGTCTCAATCCTCTAAATAACTCTAAATTTTTTGAGGCACTTAACGTAGCTGTTTTATCCATGTCAAAACCTTGAATTTCTGTAGGATTGTCACGTATTTGAGCATTATATTTTTGTTTTATAGCTTCCCATGTTGTTTTATCAAAGTCTTTCCATTTTTCAAATCCAAACGTTCTAAAATAACCTGCTGGCAAGCGCATGGCAATCATGGCGGCTTCTGTTAAAATAGTGCCCGACCCGCAAAATGGGTCAACTAGAGGAGAAGAGCCATCCCACTTTGCTAAAAGTACCATTCCAGCGGCTAAATTTTCTTTAATGGATGCCTCTCCATGCTCACGCTTGTAACCACGTTTGAATAAAGAGTCTCCAGAAGTATTTAAAGAGATGTTACAGTCGTTATTAGAAATATGCACATTGATGACAAAATCGGGCTGATAACGTTCAACATTTGGTCGCTTGTCATACAATTGCATAAATCTATCGGCAATGGCATCTTTTACTCTAAGTGCAGCAAACTGCGTGTGATTAACTAAAGGCGAGTTAATGGCATGTTCAATAGAAAATGTTTTGCGTACATCAAAAATATTTTCCCAAGCAAATTGTTTGCATTTGTTGTACAAATCATCAATGCTATTAATGGTAAATGAGTGAATCGGTTTTAGAATTGACACCGCAGTTCTAAGATTGTAATTAAGCGCATATACATCTTGCATAGTGCCATTTACAATGAATCCTCTATTTATTTTTTTTATAGGGCTTGATGTAAGTTGCTTTATTTCTTGCTCCAGCATATCTTCTAAACCTTTGCTGGTTTTTATTACGATTTCAAATGAATTCACTTGTCTAATGTTTTTTTGTCTTCTTCGTTTTCTTCTTCTACAACCTCAAACTCGTCAAAGTCATTATCATTTGTCGTTGTATTGTTATTTTTTTTAGGAGCAAACAATGCTAATGTTGCTGCAAATGCTTTTGACAACATGTTTAAAACGAAAAATACAGCAATAATTCCGAAAATAAGTTTCAGTAAAAATGTGTCGTAAATATCGTAAATGTTTGAGTAGAACCATTTATTTATTG
>CAYVVI010000045.1:0-12220 GCA_964455265.1 uncultured Flavobacteriales bacterium
AAGATGAAGCAATTTTGAAGGTTTTTTGCAAATCGCAGTCTTTTAAAACTATCGATATCATTCCTCCAAAATCACGCATTTGCTTTTTAGCGATGGCATGGTTGGGATGGTCTTCAAACCCAGGCCAATATATCTTTTCAATTTTAGGATGCGTTTTCAAAAACTCAGCTACTTTACGTCCGTTTTCGCAATGCCTATCCATACGTACGTGAAGGGTTTTTATACCTCTCAACACTAAAAAACTATCTTGAGGCCCTGGAGTTGCTCCACACGAGTTGTGAATAAATGCCAATTGCTCGTACAATTTATCATCGTTCACACATAATGCACCCATCACCACATCGCTGTGTCCGCCCAAGTATTTAGTTACAGAGTGCATTACAATATCTGCACCCATATCTATTGGATTTTGCAAATAAGGGGATGCAAACGTATTATCTACTGCAAAAATCAACTTATGTTCTTTGGCTATTTTACCGCATGCTTCTATATCTACAATTTGCATGGTAGGATTGGTAGGTGTTTCAATCCACAACAATTTAGTGTTGCTGTTTACGTATTTTTTTATGTTGTTAGGGTCTTTTAAATCGATAAAATGAAACGTAATACCAAAATGCGCGAATACTTTAGTAAACATGCGGTAAGTACCACCATACAAATCATCGCCTGTGATAACTTCATCGCCAGGACGAAGCAATTTAGCAACAGCATCTATAGCGCCCATACCTGATGAAAAACACAAACCATACTTTGCGCCTTCTAAGGCAGCAATACATTCTTCTAACGCTTTTCTAGTGGGATTTTTTCCTCTTGCATAAGCATATCCCTTATGACTTCCTGGAGATTCTTGCACATAGGTGCTAGTTTGATAAATAGGTGTCATAATGGCGCCTGTGGTTGGGTCAGGCTCTTGGCCTGCGTGAATTGCTTTAGTTGCGAACTTCATATCTTTGTACTTATTTTGAACAAAACTATCTGGATTTGATTATATATTCAAACTTTATTTGAAATTATTATGCAAAAGCTACTTAATAACTTGGCGAATATCAACTTTTTTATCTGTGTTATCCTTATATATTTTGGTGAAGTTAAAATCGCAACCATATTTAGCGCATTGTTTGCCTTTACATCTTCCTTTTACATTTTTGACGATGAAAGCCCTTTAAAACAGGCATATAAACATTATGGATTTTTCCTGCTATTTATAGTTATTGGTTTTTTTCAGTGGGGTTTGGTTTTAATAGGCCCAACCGTTTTTATTGCAAGTTACTTGGGTTACAAACTTAGAAAAAGTGCTTTACTAAAAAAGATTTACTCAGGTTTAATAATGTTGGCAATTGCTATCCTTTCAACAATATATGTGCAACCCTTATTGGCAAAAAAACAGCTTCATAAAACAGTAAACAAAGAATTGAACCTCTTTAAATATTATGACTTAAATGAGCAACGCGAAATAAAATCAGATGAATTAAAAGGAAAAATAGTTGTATTAAACTTTTGGGCTACATGGTGCCCTACTTGTGTTAAAGAATTAAAACCTTATAGTAGGGCGGCTGATTATTTTGCAAACAACAACTCAGTAAAATTTATTGCAATAAATGTAGGTGGCGGAGGCGATACCGAAGAAAAAGTACGTTTCTTTTTAAATAAAAAGGAATATGCATTTAGAGCAGGTATAGATATTGATGCATCCCAAGAGTTTAATGTAGAAGCACTTCCTAGTATAGTAATTATAGATAAAGAAGGAAAATTGCGTGTGAGTCATTCGGGATATTCTCCTGCAGAAAATTTAGAGGAGTATCTTATTGAAGAAGTTAAAAAATTACTCTGACCTATAAAAATTGATAAACTGCAAATCAATCAAGTGAACGCCTGTATAATAAAAGCGTAAAATTTCTAAAAACGAATATCCTAGCTCAGCCATTTTCATTGCTCCCTCTTGGCACAAGCCCACGCCATGACCAAAGCCCCTTCCGTTTAATATTATTTTTTCATCAACTACGTTTACATTAAAATAGGTTGAGCGCAGTTCAAAATCTTCACGCATTTTTTTTAATGGAATACGATATCCTTCTCCAGAGTAGTAGATTTTTCGATTGTTTTGCGCGTAATCAAAATTCATGTCTTGTGTTGAATGATGTTTCAAGCTTGATGCATTCTTGGTTTTTATATACGCTACAAATTTTTCTTTATCGATGGTTTTAGTCCAAGTGGCTTGTATTTTGTCGGTGCAAAAAGGATCTTTAACGCTTCGTAAATAACTTAATTCTTTGGTCCAAACATCTTCAGAATTGGCAGTTTGGCCACCACAATTGGCATGAAATGCAGCTGTGATTAACCGAATGTTGGCATCTACCAACACCATGTTTTTTGTTTCTTTGACGGCTTGCGGTATAAATTCACTGCGCATCGAACGGTTGTGATACACTTGGCAGTGCACCAAATCACACAAATTAAAACCCTCTGATTGATGCCTATCAATATGACTCAGCGCATACGTACGGCTTATAGTTGCTTGAATTTTATAATACTCTAAACTTTGCCCTCCTCCCGATTCTGATTCTACAACGCCTTCTAAATATTTTGCCTGTTCAACATAATTTAAGATGAGAATTTTTTTTCCATCAGATGAAAAATGGACATCACTCCAATACTTGCGCTCTTTGGTATTATGAGTTAAGGATTTAATTCTAAATCCGCTTTCTTCTTCAATGCGTTCAAGCTTTAGCCATTTAAATTCTCCCAGCTCTCTGTCGTCTAAATTGGCAGAAACTTTGGCTCCAACCCTACTTATTTTTAAAGAAAATACTTTATTTAAACTGTCTATAATACCTATATCGCTTATAAGGATATAACTGCCAAAATCTTCGTTTACTTGCACGTGTTTGGTAGTTAAATTATGAAACAAAGAGATTTTAAGTTCTTGCTGAGAAAGCGCAACAACCGAACTAAAAACTATACATAAAATAACTTTGTACTTTAACATTGTGTGGCAAAAATACAGCGATAAGCCCTTGGCTTAAACCGCTTGTTGAAGAGTTTTCAACATTAACCTTGCCACTTTTTCAGAAGCACCGCCATCACCTAGTTGTTGGTGTAAGGTTTGATATGCCGTTAAGATAGATGAGCGCTTATTTCCTTTAGGTAAAATAGCATCTAACTCTACAATTAAATATGCTTCATTAAATTCATCTTGTATGAGTTCGCGCACTGCTTCTTTATCTAAAATTAAATTTACTAGAGAAATAAATTTAATGTCAACCAAGTGCTTAGCAATTCGAAACGAAAGCTTGTTGCCTTTGTAGCAGACCACTTGTGGCACATTAAACAAAGCGGTTTCCAAAGTTGCAGTGCCTGAAGTTACAAGTGCTGCGGTGGCTTTTGATAATAGCGTATATGTTTGTCCAAAAACCACATCTACTTTAGGAAATTCTTTAAGAAAAGTTTTGTAGAAATTTTCATCTCTATTAGGTGCGCCAGCCACTACAATTTGATAGTCTAAATACTTAGAGGTAACTTTTAACATGAGTGGCAACATAGCCGCTATTTCTTGTTTTCTGCTTCCAGGTAATAAAGCAATAATGGGCTTATCTGTGCGTAGTTTTAAGTTTGTTTCTGGAAGTTCTTTAAATTGTTTTATAGCATCTATTAATGGATGTCCAACATAGTGCACTTCATAATCGAATTGTTTGTAAAAGTTTTTCTCAAAAGGAAGAATTACAAACATTTCATCTACATACTTTTTAATTTTATGAACGCGATTTTTTTTCCAAGCCCACACTTGTGGTGAAATGTAATAGAATACTTTAATGCCTCTTTTTTTACAAAATTTTGCCATGCGAAGATTAAATCCAGGATAATCTATAAGCACAACAGCATCTGGCTTGTAAGACATTATATCGTACTTACATAATTTAAAATTTGAAAGTATTGAAGATAGGTTAGCAACAACTTCGGCAAAGCCCATAAATGCTAAATCACGAATGTGTTTAACAACATGCATGCCCTCTGCTTGCATTAAGTCGCCACCCCAACCTCTAAGCTCAACATTTGGTTGTTGTGCTTTAAGTTGTTTTAACAAATTGCTGCCGTGTAAATCTCCTGAGGCCTCTCCTGCTATGAAATAAAGTTTCATCTAAAGCTGAAGGTAAACGATAAATATTACAATGGGTAATATCACTAAAAGCAATCCTCGAGAGAACTGCTGATAATCTCCTCTAAAAAAGGTGAAATAAAAAATTACCATTGGCACTAACAATGCTAATGTCATCATGTCTCCTATTAATGCTAAGTAGAACTCTTTCTTTTCAGTTATGAAAAATAAAAATCTATTGAACAAAAAAGGATTTAAAAAATAGTTGAGTAAGAATCCTAAAAAAGAGGATAATACTCCTGCTAAAATTCCATACTGTATTTTATCAAATTTCGAGAACCAAGTAGTTTGCTTTGTCATAATTTCCAGGTATTAATTTGTGAAATAGCGTGATGTGCTGTCATATCGAACTGTGTTGGAACAATAGATACGTAGCCATTTTCAAGAGCCCACATATCGGTGTCTGTTCCGCCATCAAAACTTTTAAATTCACCTGCCAACCAATAATAGTTTTTGCCAATTGGGTCTTGGCGTTCTTCAAAATAATCATCCCATGATGCTGCTGCTTGTCTGCACACTTTATACCCTTTTATCTCATTGAAAGGCAATTTCGGAATGTTTACATTTAAGCAATAGCCCTTCATATTTCCTTGCTCTAGTGCTTCTCCAATTATTTTTCTGGCTATCAAAATAGATGCACTAAAATCAGCTTCCATTGAATAGTCTAATAAAGAAAATCCTATGGATGGAATACCCTCTAAAGCACCTTCTACAGCTGCCGACATGGTGCCGCTATACAAGACATTGGTAGAACAATTAGACCCATGATTTACGCCCGAAACAATTAAATCTGGCCGTTGCCCGCTCAACTTATAAATACCCAACTTCACACAATCTACAGGTGTGCCAGATGTAGAATACGCTTCGATATCTTTAAAATAATTTACTTTAGAAAAACGTAAAGGATTATTAACCGTAATGGCGTGCCCCATACCAGATTGTGGCTTATCTGGAGCCACCACCATAACTCTACCAAATTGCTTAGTTGCCTCTACCAACGCTTCAATGCCTTTAGCGGTTATCCCATCATCATTCGTAACTAGAATAAATTTTTCTTTGCTCATACGTTTACAAAAATACATATTTTATATATGGCATCATTTTTATGGAAAAATTAAATTGTTGGCATCATTAAAAACAAATTACCTTTGTAGTACTTAAAAAAATCATCATGAAGAAATTATTTTCACTATTAGCACTTGTTGTGCTTTCGTTTAATGGAATTGGTCAGCAAAAAGAAGTTGCTGTTTCGTCCGAAATAAAAAAAGTTACGGTTTTTCTTAGCGGTGCTCAGGTTACCCGTGAGGCCAACGTAAATTTAAAAGCAGGTAGCAACCTTATTAAATTTACTGATATTACAGCCAATTTAGATGTAAACAGTTTGCAAGTTGTGGGCAACAAAGGGTTTACTATTGTTTCTGTAAACCATCAATTTAATTATATGGCAGAGCCACAAAAATCTAAGCAATACAAACAAATAAAAGACAGTTTGGATGATGTTACACTTAAACTGAATATGCGCAAAAGTATGCGCATGGTGTATACAGAAGAGAAAAACTTACTTTTGGCAAATAAATCAATGGGAGGCGCGCAAAGAGGCGTTGTTGTGGAAGATGTAATGGAAATGGCCGAATATTTCAGAACGCATTTAAAAGAAATTGAACTTAAATTGATAGACATTCAATTAGAGGAAAAAGAATTTGTTGAATTACAACAGCGTTTGCAAAATCAACTAAACCAATTGAGTGGGCAAACACACAGAAACACTTCTGAAATTGTTGTAAACATCTCTTCAAAAACGGCTACTACTGCAAAAATGCAACTAACATACCATGTGTATGATGCAGGTTGGATACCATTTTACGATATACGTTCCAATGCAATTGGAGGCCCTGTTGAGTTGAACTATAAAGCCCACGTACGCCAAAACACTGGCTACGATTGGGACAACATAGAAATTTCTCTTTCTACTGGAAACCCTACTATTAACAATGATAAACCAACCGTTTACCCTTGGATTTTGCAGTATTATGATGCTTCAACTAGAGGAACATACTATAAAGCTCCTTCTGCACCATCTGCTCAATTAAACGAGGTTCAAACAATCTCACAAGATAAAAAAAGAAAAAGTGAAGATTTTGAAATAGAATCTGCATCACTTGCAGACTTTTCTCAAGTTGTAGAATCGGGTGTAAACACCGAGTTTAAAATTAGTGTGCCCTACTCTGTAGCAACTGGTGGTTCTCCCTGCACCATTGAAATAAAAAATCATAGTTTAGATGCTGGCTATAAATATTATGCCGCTCCTAAATTTAGTAACAACGCCTTTTTATTAGCAGATGTTACTGGCTGGGATAACTTAAACCTTCTTCCAGGCGAATCAGGAATATTTTATGAAGGAACCTATGTAGGTAAATCTTTTATAAATCCAAATGTTACTTCAGATACACTTCAGCTTTCTTTAGGTGCAGATAAAGGCGTGGTGGTTGACAGAAAAAAACTTAATGAGCAATGTAAAAAAGTAACTATGGGTAGCTCAAGAAAAACCACTACTGCTTACGAGATTTCTGTACGCAACACAAAAAATAAAGAAGTTGAAATTGTTATTGAAGACCAAATTCCTATTTCACGCATTAAAGAAATTGAAGTTTCGTTAGATAATAAAACCGGAAACCCAGAGTACAATGCAGAAACAGGAATACTTAAATGGCGTACTAAAATTGCTCCAGGAGAAACGGTAAAATATCAATTTACTTATACCGTAAAACATCCAAAAGACAAGATGGTTTCTAATTTATAACGTACGAGCGTGTTAACGTGCCAGTGTGTTAACGTACGAATGTGTTGGAGTGTTTTAACTATTAACTAAGAGCAATGAGCTACTTCACTGTTTTACTATCTCACTAATAATAGCTATTTCTATTTTTATTTAGTTGGAAGGATAAACTTCCGCCAAAGTAAAAAGCAGATAATGAATTACGTGGGCCGTCTGAAATTAATCCATTTTTGCTTCTCCAATATTTTGAAGAAACATCAAGGTTATAGCCAGTATGAACCCCTAGCAATAATTTTCCCAATTTATATTTTGCACGTACGTCTAATGAAAGTAAATACGCTGGGTTTGTTATTTTTCTTCGGTTGTTAGATGTTTTAGAGTTGTCAAAAATAGAATTGCTTTTCCAATTCAAATCAATTGTTTCACCCAGCGTTAGCGACTGAAAGGCATTGCCAATCGCAATTGATAACATCCCTTTTCTATCCATTGAAAGAAGCTGGGTGCCCAATTTAATTCCTAATCCGAATGAAGATAAGTCATAGGTAGCAGAATCTTTTATGATGGTTTGAGGAGTTGTTCCAAAAACATTAAAAGACAAAAATCCAAAAGAATCTTGATAGTCTAAAAACACGTTGTAATAATTGGTAAAACTGTAAAATGGTAAGGGTAATTTTAAAACATTTGAAATATCTTTAAACGAACTAGTATAACTAACAAAACCAGATTCAATACCAAAATCTGTAACATGTTGTTGGTACTCATAATAACCTTCATCTATAGAATCTGTTTTATCTAAAATTTGATCATCGGCAGAATAATTGGTATTTATTACAAAATAATCAAAGCCAGGAAAATAACTCTCTACTAATGAATCCTTAGCATTTTGATACAAAAACAATTCTCCTTTCTTTAATGTAAAATCTGTTTTATCTAAAATGTGTTTTGCAACAGTATAGTCGTCAGAAAAACCATCGGCATAAGAGTTTAAATACAAAATTGGAAGTGTAAATATTTTGCCTTTAACCTCTTTATTTGATGAATGTTTAATTCGATATGCCAACGATTTAAAGGCATCAAAAGCACAACTAGATTTTTCTTGACTTGGCATGGCATGGCACCTTCCAAACTGCATGAGCACTTTAGAATTTGGATTCTCTGCCAAATAACTGATAAACGAATTGTATAAATATTCTTCTCGTAAAATAACATATTGAATTGCTTTTGAATCTAAATAATCATTCCATTCAATGGCTTTTTCAAGTCCACTAAAAATTTTGAAAAAATGAATACAATCCTCACCCAGATAGTCTTCGTAATGTTGTGGATGTTTTTTAACGTTATCAATAACAGGTTTTATTGACGACAAGAAATTAAACTCTTCATAAAAGCCACTTCCAAATGAACTTCTGCTTGTCAATTTTCCATTTTTAGATTTACGAATTACCCTATCGGAATAGCTTGCCAAACTCCTTAATGTTTCAATATGAAAAGCTATGGAGTCGTGAGGATGATACGCGGTATCTATAGGCAACATAAGCGAAGCAATCTTTGTTGCAATTGGTAATGAGCGCTCGATATCAATGCTACTTACTCTAACTTTTGGAAGTAAATTTGTGTCTAGAGATGAATTTAGGATACGAATACTATCAAAAAGTGCGTTAAATTCAGGATAAAAATAATCTGCAATAATAGACTTTAACGAACTGTCTCCAGTTTGAATATACTTATCTGCTAACCACCCTATACTATAACCAAACTCTAAAAGTAAATGGTCTACACCATGGTGTTTATTGACATGCTTAAGCATTTTAAATTCTAACTTGTAATTGCTTTTTCTGTACAAATGATTTTCTCCCAACATAATAACCCGCTTATTTTTAAGGGTTGAATCAATCATTGAAAAATCATTAAGCGTATTGCTATCAATCTCAATTTTATTAAAGGATTGTGAGTTAGCGCTGAGCGCTAAAAAAGAAAAAAAGTATAAAATTGCTCGCTTTAGCATGAAGTGAATAATTTGAAGATGTAAGTATAGCTCTTTTTTCAAGAATATTTAACAATGATTAGTAATCGATTATTTCAAATATAACTAATTATATTTTTGTTTAATAATTATTGCGAAATAGTTAAACAAAATTCATTTTACATTGTTTCTATATCATGGAAAATTTAAAAGCAAGCATTTTTAGAAAAGAGCATTTTAATGCTGCACATCGCTTGCACTCTAATATGTTGAACAATGATGAAAACAAAAAGGTGTTTGGAAAATGTAACAACCCATACTACCATGGCCACAACTACGACCTTACTGTAAAAGTAACGGGTACTATTGACCCCATAACGGGCTACGTGGTAGATACCAAATGGCTTAAAGAACTAATCCAAACACATGTAATAGACAAATTAGACCATAAAAACCTTAACGAAGAAGTAGAAGAATTTAAACAATTAAACCCAACCGTAGAAAACATTGCCCGTGTTATTTATAACCAATTGATGCCTCATTTATCTCATGTTGAATCTTTAAAAATTATACTTTATGAAACTGAACGAAATTATGTTGAATACCCTGCTTGATGGTGAAAAAATTGTGCTAAACGAGCTGTCTCATGACGACATAGGCGATGAACACATTATGACGGGTATTGAAACGCCCATGACAGATGACGCTTTTAAACTAAGCGACACTGAAAAAAAAGCTACTATTGAATTTCACTTTAGAAAAATTATGGAAACCATGGGGCTCGACCTATCGGACGATAGTTTAAAAGGCACCCCGCAGCGTGTAGCCAAAATGTATATTGATGAAATATTTAGCGGCCTAAACCCTGATAACAAACCTAAAATTGCTCTGTTTGAAAACAAGTATAAGTACAACGAAATGCTTGTAGAAAAAAACATTAGTTTTTACAGCAATTGTGAACACCACTTTGTGCCAATTTTTGGAAAAGCTCACGTAGCTTATATAAGCGGTGGAAAAGTTATAGGGCTATCCAAACTTAACCGCATTGTGCAGTATTTTGCAAAACGCCCACAAGTACAAGAACGTCTAACCATTCAAATTGCTCATGAGTTACAACGCGTGCTAGAAACTGAAGATGTAGCTGTATTTATTGATGCTAAACATCTTTGTGTATCATCAAGAGGAATAAAAGACGAGAGCTCATCTACCGTTACGGTGTTTTACGGAGGCGCTTTCAAGAAAGACAGCGTAAAAAATGAATTCTTAAAGTATATTGATTAACGAATATTCTTCACCCAAAAAAAATCCCTCAACTTAGAGGGATTTTTTTTTGCGGTGAGAGGGGGATTCGAACCCCCGGTACGGTTGCCCGTACGTCAGTTTAGCAAACTGGTGGTTTAAGCCACTCACCCATCTCACCTATTCGCTATTGCGAGGGTGCAAATATAGTATTGTTTTCTTTTTCTATTTTAAATATATGTTGATTTTTTACTATTCGTACTTATCATCCAATTTTTGGGCATATTTTTTTACATTTTATGCTTATCTTCGGGCTCTCAAACAAAAACAAAATTATCATGTCAAAAGAAGTATATATTATCTCCGCTGTACGTACACCAATCGGAAGTTTTGGCGGAGCATTATCTAGTGTTTCAGCTACAAAATTAGGTGCTGCAGCTATTAAGGGAGCTATTGAAAAAGCAGGTGTTTCTGCAAAAGATATCAACGAAGTATTTATGGGCAATGTGTTGCAAGCCAACTTGGGTCAAGCACCTGCGCGCCAAGCAGCTTTGTTTGCTGGATTAACCAACGATGTGCCTTGTACAACCGTAAATAAAGTGTGTGCTTCAGGAATGAAAGCCATTAGCTTAGCAGCGCAAAGCATCATTGCAGGTGATAATCACTTAGTAGTGGCAGGTGGAATGGAAAACATGAGTCAAGTACCACATTACTACACTGCACGTGAAGCAGTGAAATTAGGCGATGTAAAAATGATTGACGGTATGGTGAAAGACGGTCTAACAGACGTTTATAACCAAACCCACATGGGCGTTTGCGCTGAGTTGTGTGCTACTGATAAAAAAATATCTAGAGAAGAGCAAGATGCTTTCGCTATTGAATCATACAAACGCTCGGCTGCTGCATGGGCTGCTGGAAAATTTAACGATGAAGTTGTTCCTGTAGAAGTGCCACAGCGCAAAGGAGATCCGATTATTGTAAAAGAAGATGAGGAATATAAAAATGTAATGTTGGATAAAATTCCTGCCTTAAAACCTGTATTCAAAGCCGATGGTAGCGTAACTGCTGCCAATGCTTCTACACTTAACGATGGTGCTTCTGCATTGATTTTGGCAAGTAAAGAAGCGGTAGAAAAATTGGGCTTAAAACCCATTGCGAAAATTGTATCGTATGCAGATGCGGCACAAGCGCCAGAATGGTTTACAACAGCGCCTTCCTTAGCCATTCCAAAAGCGTTGGCTAAAGCAAACTTAAAAGTAGAAAACATCGATTATTGGGAACTTAACCAAGCATTTGCTGTGGTAGGTTTAGCCAACATAAAAGAACTAAGTTTAGATGCTTCTAAAGTAGATGTAAACGGTGGTGCAGTATCTTTAGGACATCCACTGGGTAACTCTGGTTCACGCATTATTGTTACACTCATTAATGTGCTAAAACAGAACGGTGGTAAGCTTGGAGCTGCTGCAATTTGCAACGGTGGTGGTGGCGCTTCTGCCATGGTTATTGAAAATATATAGTAACAAATAAACATATTTAATCAAAAAAGCCCATTCAAATTGAATGGGCTTTTTTGATTTTAAAATTCAATACTATTCGTTATTTTTTCGTTTTGATTTAGTAATATAGTAATGGTCGTAAACCGTTCTAATAAAGGTTAAGATTAATCCCAAACCAATTATTATATAAATCATGTTAAATATCTTTCCAATATCCGTTTCGGGAGCTAAATCGCCATAGCCAACTGTGGTAAGTGTAATAACGCAGAAGTACAAAGAATCTAAATAAGACCATCCTTCTAAATAATGAAAAATTATAGTTCCAACTGTAAGAACTACTACAGAAGTAATAAGTAGCTCACGATACTCTTTATCTTTTACAAAGTCAGTAATTACTCTCCAAATTAACATATGAAAAAATTTAAATTAAGAATTTAATGATTACAACTATCTTCAAATCTAAAAACTTATTTAATTTAATCTTCTATTTTTGTTGAAATACTTACTGATAAACATCTTTATTAATATTTTTTAAATACACCATGTTCGGAATAGCAAAACTAAGCATCATACCTTGTAGAGCAGAAGCATCT